>JBDSVN010000047.1:0-11992 GCA_039927175.1 Lysobacteraceae bacterium
TGCAGATGCTTTCCCGCTTCCTCCACCAGTGACCATGCCGCGTCGCTGGGCGAGAGCGGAATATCCTGCACGAAACGCAACGTCGCGATCCGATTCGCCCACGAATCGAATGGTGCAAGATAGGCGCGGCGCTCGGCTGCGTGCATTTTCGTCATCACGCCTTGTCCGGCCGCGCCGGCTGCGAAAGCGTTGAAACCGCGGATCAATCCGGTGCCAAGCAGCGAATCGCGACCAAGCTTGAGTTGCCACGGCAGCGCTTTCGCATCGGGTAGTGGAAACGCGGCGGTGTTGAGAATAACCAGCCGTTTGACGCGCGATGCATTCTTCAATGCCCAACCAAAGCCAATCATCCCGCCCCAATCGTGCACGGCGAGCGTGATCTTGTCGCCCACATCGAGATGCATCAACAACGCATCCAGATCGTCCACGCGCGATTGCAGCGTGTAGGCGTATCGATCATCGCCTGGCTTGTCCGACAAGCCCATACCGATATGATCCGGCACGATGCATCGATAGCTCTTGGCAAAGCCCGAATCGCGCAAACCCAGAACCAGATGCCGCCAGTAATAACTCCACGACGGATTGCCGTGCAGCATGACAACCCCTTCGCCGTCACGCGGGCCTTCGTCGAGATAGCTCTGGGTCAATCCGTTCGCAAGCACGAACGCTTTGGGTGCGAACGGATAATCGGGGAACGGACCCTTGGCGAGAACGCGCGCCTGTTCGGCGCTTGGCGCCGTCGGCATCGTCACCGCGCTTACCAGACGACTTCGGCCATCGAGCAATTCAGCCCCGAGCCGATGCCGAGCAGGGCGACGCGATCGCCTTTCTTCAAGCGGCCGAGCTCGCGCAACTTGCTCAGCACGATCGGCACCGAAGCCGGGCCGATATTGCCGTGCTCGGCAAAGATCGTGAGCACCTTGTTCGGATCGAGACCGAACGCCTTGATGAAAGCCTGGGTGTGCACTTGCGACACCTGGTGGATCACGAATTCGTCGAGTTCATCGACGACCCAACCAAGCGCAAGCTTGGCGGCGATGAAGGTTTTCTGCGCAAGTTTCAGACCTTCGATCAGCAGGGTCTTGGTATCGGTGACCATGCGATCGAGATTGCCCCGGCACAACTTGTTCCATTCGGTCGCCGCACGGGTGACGCCACCCTTGTAGCGCGGCGCGTCCGGCGTGAGTTCGGTGCGCGACAGCACCATCGCGGCCGCACCGCAACCAAGCGTCAGCGACGCAAGCTCGTTGCGGAATTCTTCTTCGGTGATCTGGGGAGAGCTCATGCGCTCAAGGGTTTTTTCGTAGACCAGATTCGCGGTCTCGCCATCGACGATCAGCGCGTATTCGATCTCGCCGCGTTCGATCATCCGGCTCGCGATGTCCATGCCGGTGAGGAAGGCCAGGCATGCGTTGGCCACGTCGAAGTTCTGGCAATGATCGCCGAGCTTGAGGTTGCCGCAAATGATGCTGGCGGTGGACGGTTCCAGATAGTCGCGGCTGACCGATGTGTTGACCAGCATGCCGATCTTCTCGCGCGGGACGCCGCAATCGGCGAGCGCTTTTTCCGCAGCCAGTGTCGCTGCATCCGAAGCCTCGGTTCCGGCTTTCCACATGCGGCGTGCGTGAATGCCGGCGATGTCACGCAGCACGTCGGTCTTGATCCCCAAGCGCTGCAGTGTCGGTTGCAGGCGAAGGTTGATCGCGTCCGAGGTGAGCCGCTCGGGCGCATCGATATGCGCCAATCCGGCGATGGAGACGTGTTCAAAAAGCATGGGGAGACCTGCGACCAGAACCGGGTAAAGCTACTAGGTTCGGGCGGGGGCCGCAACTTTCAATGGCGTAATCGCGGCAACGCTCACGCTTTGCAGCGATAGGCGAACCAGCGCTGACGACCGGCAGCAGGTTCGGCTTCGGGTCGGACGGAATCGGCGTGCAAGGTCAGCGCCTCGTTGCGAGCCAGTGTTTCCAGTTCGTCGCGCACGTTAAGGCGATCGCGCTGGTACGGTCCGACCGAACTGCGCACACTGGTTGCGACCTCGCCAAGACGCTTGCATGCCGATACATCATCGCCAATGCGCAGGACGCGCACTTGCGCGGCGCCCGGCTCCATCTTCACCCAGGCGCAGCCACCGACTGCGAACAGCGCGAGCGCGAGGCTCGCTTGCAGGACACCGCGTTGCATGCGTCGTCTCCGATTGATGCGCCGAGCATAGCGACTGCGGGTGAACCGGCAAGCAACGCCTCCGCCATGCGGCGAAGGCGTGCCTGATCGCGTTACTTCTTCGCAGGCTGCTCGACAGGTTTGCTTGCTGCAGGCTTCACAACAGCTGGCTTCTCGACGGCAGGCTTCACAACAGCAGGCTTGCCATCGGCATCGACCACGCTGACTTCACCGATGTGCAACGCACGGATTGGGGCCTCGATCTTCGACAAGTCGCCGACCACCACCCAGGTCAACGTAGCGGGCTTGATCTCGCCCGACGCGGCCTGCGCGGCAGCGATCGAGACGCCTTCAATGCGCTGCTTGGTGTTCTGCACGTAATCATCCGGTCGGTTGTAACGGACGATGCCGCCAATCGCGCCCATCACCGCACCACCGGTTTCATACGAACCTGGCAATGCGCGTACATCACTGTCCTTGATCTTGTCGACTTCGGCGGCAGTCAGTGGCTTCTTGCCACTGGCGAAGTCAGCGATTTCGCGCTGCATTTCCGACAGTGCATCGGCGGTCTTGTCGATCTGCACCGGTGAGTAGGCGATCCATGGCCGCTGGCCCTTCGCCGACGGAGTGAAGCTGTATGCGCCGTACGCCCAGTGCTTGGCCTCGCGCAGGTTCATGTTCAGACGCGAGGAGAATTCACCGCCGATCACACCATTGGCGATATCGAAGTCGGTCGCCTTCGGACTCATCGTCGAATCCACCAGATCGCCGACCATGATCGTGGCCTGCACCCCGCCCGGCTGGTCAACCAGCACCACGCGCTGCTTCGCCGGCTGCGCCACCTGGGCAATGGCCAGCGTGGGCAGTGCGCCAACCGGGGCCTTCCAGTCGCCAAAGTGCTTCTCGAGCAATGGCGTGATGGCCTTCAAGGTGGTGTCGCCAACGATGATCAAGGTGGCGTTGTCGGGACGGATCCACTGCGCATCGAAAGCCAGCAGATCGTCACGGGTCAGCGACTTGATCGAATCCTCGTTGCCAGTGCCGCTGAACGGGATCGCATACGGATGCCCCGCGCCATACATCAGCGGCGGCAACAGCCGCAGCGCGATCGAAGTTGGACGGGTCTTTTCCTGGGCGATGCCGGCCAACCAGGTCTGCCGCACGCGCTCGATCTCGCTGGGCGCAAAGGTCGGGCGGCGCACTACGTCGGAATACAACGCGATCGAATCGTCCAGCTTGTCCTTGAGTGCCGATAGCGCAATGTTGCCGCCATCAAGGCTCGCGCCGGCGCCAATGTCGGCACCCAGCGATTCCTCGCGATCGGCCAGCGCCAGCGCGCTGTACTTGCCCGCGCCTTCATCGAGCATGCCCATCGTGAAACTTGCCGTGCCCAGCTTGTGGCCCTGGTCGGCCGCATAGCCGCCAGCGAATTCCATGCTCATTTGCACGACCGGAATCTCATGGCGTTCGGCCAGTACGACCTTCATGCCGTTGGACAAGGTTGCGCGCTGCAGGGTCGGAAACTTCAATTCCGGGAAGCTGGTGACCGCGGGTACACCCTTGCTGCGATCGACATTGCTCTTCACGACGTGGAACTTCGGATCGATGGCCGGAATCGGGCGATCCTTGGTCGCAAACGCTTCGCCTGCGGTGGAATCGTCCTTCATCGGCGGGGCTGCTGCGCCGTCCTTGGTTGGCTCCACCACCAAGGTGTAATCGCCCTTGCCCAGCCACTTCCGGCCGACCGCCGCAATCTGCTGCGGCGTTGCGCTGGCCCAGGTTTGCAGGCTCTTGCGGAAGCAGCCCGGATCGTCGGTGAACACCGCGCACTCGGCCAAGGCATCGGCCTTGCCGCCGAAACCGCCGATGCGCTCGATGCCGCGGATGAAGCCGGCCTTGAACACGGTTTGTGCCTGCGCGAGCTCGGTCGCACTCGGACCGTCCTTGAGCAGCTTGTTCAATTCCTCGTTGATGATCGCCTCGACCTTGGCTGGGTCAACGCCTTTCTTGACGTCCGCGATGATGTAGAACTGTCCGCCGAGTTCGGATGGATTCAGCGAAGCGCTGACGTGGTCAGCCAACTTGTCCTGATGCACCAGCCGGCGATCCAGCCGTGATGAACGGCTGCCGCCGAGCACCTGCGCAAACAATTGCAGGCGGTCTGCATCGTCGCTGCCGAAACCGGGCACATTCCAGACCTTGTAGATGCGCGCCTGCGCAACCCGATCGAGCAAGGTGGCATGGCTGGATTGATCGTGCGCGGCGATCCACGGCTTGGGTTGCGGGTTGGTCGGCGAAGCCGGGATGTCACCGAAATACCTGGTGACTTTGGCCTTGGCCGTGGCCAGGTCGATGTCGCCGGCCAGCACCAGCACCGTGTTGTTCGGGCCGTACCAGGTCTTGAACCAGGTCTTCACGTCATCCAGCGAAGCCGCGTCGAGGTCGGCCTTCGAGCCAATCGTGGTGTGGTGATAAGGATGGGCGACCGGATACATCGCTGCCGCCAGCGCGTCGCGAACGCGGCCATAGGGCTGGTTCTCGCCTTGGCGCTTCTCATTCTCGACAACGCCGCGCTGCTCGGTAAGTGCGGATTGATCGATGCCGCCGAGCAGATGGCCCATGCGATCCGATTCCATCCATAGCGCCATGTCGAGCGCGGTGGTCGGCACGTTCTCGAAGAAATTGGTGCGATCGGAATTGGTGGTGCCGTTCTGGTCGGTCGCGCCGGCTTTCTCGAACGGATCGAAATATTCGCCCTTGTGGTTTTCCGAACCCTGGAACATCAGGTGCTCATAAAGGTGCGCGAAACCGGTCTTGCCTGGCTTCTCGTCTTTCGAACCGACGTGGTACCAGAGATTGACCGCGACGATTGGTGCCTTGTGGTCCTCGTGCACGATCACGCGCAGGCCGTTGGGCAGGGTGAATTCCTTGTACGGAATATCCACGCTGGTGGAGGTTGCCGCAGCCGCAAACAGCGGCATGGACAGCGCAGCGGACAGACTGAGGGCAAGCAGGCCGGTGCGTAGCCGGCGGGTTGGAGATGTCATGGAAAACCTCGTGCAATGGCAATGGGGGCGATAACGGCAGATGTGGTAGCGATAGGCAGCCTGGCTGCCGGGGAAGCACCAGTTGCGACACGGACGCGTCGCGGACGCTTATGGTAACCGCTGCGCCGATAGCATGCAGGTCAGCCCAGGCGCGGGCTTGGCCTACACTAGCGAATTGAGCGTGGGAGAGCGCATGCGTCGCGTCCTTGTCACCGGAGCCAATCGCGGATTGGGGCTGGAATTCACTCGTCAACTGCTGGCGCGCGGCGATCGCGTGATCGCGGCCTGCCGACAGCCGAAACGCGCCACGGTTCTCAACGAATTGGCGCGCACGCATAGCGGCCAATTGCACCTGCGTCCGGTCGACATGTCCGATCCGAGTTCGGTTGCCGCACTGGCGCGCGAAACCGCGCGCTTGTTCGATGGCCTCGACCTGTTGATCAACAACGCCGGCATGCTGGTTTCCGGCGAACGCTTCGGCAGCGTCACTGCCGACGCATTGAAGGCAAGCCTGCACGTCAATGCAGCTGGCCCATTCCTGCTCACGCAGGCACTCGCTGCGGCGTTGACGAAAGGCAATGCTCCTGTCGTCGCAAATCTGTCATCGCAACTCGGGTCGATCGCCAACACCGACAGTTTCCACACGCCCAGTTACGCGATCAGCAAGGCCGCGCTGAACATGGCGACCGTGCTGCTGGCGCGCGCGCTGAAGGACGACGGCGTACGCGTGGTTGCCCTGCATCCAGGCTGGGTGAAGACCGACATGGGTGGTACTGGCGCAACACTGGCGATACCCGAATCGGTGACCTGGTTGTTGATGACCATCTACGGACTCAAGCCTTCGGATAGCGGTTGTTTCATCGACTACCGCGGCCAGCCATTGCCCTGGTAGGCATGCTCACGCGCTCACCACGCTACCTGCGCAATGATGAAGCGAGGTAAACGGGAGGCGCCATGAATTGCCATGCGTGCGTGCAAGATGTTTGTGGACGCAATGCGCGTTGCATGCCGATGGCATCGACAGCACTCTACTTGCGCATGCATTTGCTCCTTGTCGTCGCGCTTGCCTCGATGCTTGCAATGCCAAGCGCACTTGCCGACACGATTGAATACCGCGGCACCGCGATCGATCCGTCGTCGCATCGGGTGCTTTATCGCGAAACCCACATCGTTCAACGTGACAATGGTCGGCAAAACCTGCGCGTGGTGCTGTATCAATGCAGCGATGGCACGACGTTCGCACGCAAGCGCGTTGACTACACGGCATCCGCGATCGCGCCGGATTTCGAATTGATCGATGCACGCGATGGTTATCGGGAAGGCGTGCGGCGAGCGCATGGACGGATCGTTGCATTTGCCGGCGTAGGCGCGCAAGGCGCACGCAATGCAGCACTGACGCCAGGTGCCACTCTCGTCGCGGATGCGGGCTTCGATGCCTTCGTGGACAGCAACTGGAATGCGCTGCTCGCAGGCCGAACGCTGGCCTTGCAATTCACCGTTCCCGCGAAAGGGAAAGCGTACGACTTCAAGCTTGGCAAGCAAGCGACCACCGTGATTGATGGCGTGCCAGCGGTCGTTTTCAGATTGCAGATGGGCGGCCTGCTCTCATTGTTTGCGCCACACATTGACGTTGCTTATGCCATCGCAACGCATCAGCTTTTGCGTTTCACCGGCATCACCAACATCCGCCACGCTGCCGGCCGGCAGATCGTGGCACAAATTGATTTCCCCGCAGCCGCACCAACAGCTGTCGCGCCTTCAACGCTGCAAAACGCGATGGCCCTGCCAATGCATGCGTGTCGTGTCACATTTTAAGATGCGCGCTCGCGTCAGCGAACAAGGCAACAATCGCTGCATACTTATTACATGCACGTCATCCTTTACCAGCCGGAAATTCCGCCGAACACCGGCAACGTGATTCGCCTGTGCGCGAACACCGGCGCAACGCTGCATCTGATCGAACCACTCGGCTTCACGCTCGACGATGCACGCTTGAGACGCGCTGGTCTCGATTACCACGAGTTCGCCAACCTGCAAGTGCATGCGAGCCTGAATGACTGCCTGAATGCGATGCATGATTCAACGCGCGTGTTTGCGCTCTCAACGCGCGGCACGACGCGCCACGACACGCCGCGTTATACATCGGAGGATGCCTTCCTGTTCGGCCCGGAAACGCGTGGATTGCCGGACGACATCCTGGCGCAAGTGCCCGTGACACAACGCTTGCGACTGCCGATGCGTCCGCACAATCGCAGCTTGAATCTGTCGAACGCGGTCGCGGTCACGGTGTACGAAGCGTGGCGGCAACTCGGATTCGTCAACGCTGTTTCGCGCGATGACGGATAAGTTCCTTCAGTTACAAATACGGGTCAGGACGGGCTAAGTCGCAAAGGCCTAGCGTCGTTTCCGCCGCAGCAAGCGGTAAACGATAATGCAGAGGCCCCTCATGAAACACACTTCGATCAAACGCGCACTTTTCGTTGCAATGATCGCGGCCGCGTTGCCACTTGCAGCGCAAGCCGCCGATTTGAATTACAGCTTCCTGCAAGGCGGTTACCAGGCGACCACCTTCAGCGGTTTGCCCAATGCCCATGGCTGGGGCGTGAGTGCATCGGGAGCGCTCGGCTCGAACTTCCAGGTCTTCGGCGGCTGGGCGCGACAGGATTTCAACAATTCAAACGCCAGCTACGACGACTGGAATCTTGGTGGCGGTTTCCACACGCCGATCAACGCCAACACCGACTTCGTGACCAACGTCGACTACCGACGCTTGAACATCAATGGCGTTGGCGGCGACATCAAGGTCTATAGCGGCGAAGCCGGCGTGCGCAGCGCGCTTGCCCCGCACTTCGAAGGCTGGGCGCTGGCCGGTTACGAAGATGGCCACAACATCGACGGCGCGGTGTACGGCAAGCTCGGTGCCCAGTACAAGTTCGGCACGGGCGAGTCCGATAAAGGCTGGGGTCTGGTCGGCGAAGCCAAGTTCTCCAAGGACATGAACACCTACTTCATCGGGCCGCGCGTCACCTTCTGATGGATGCGGTGGTGATGGAAACAAAAAGCCCGGCTGCGGCCGGGCTTTTTGTTGCGTTCTGAAATTAACGCAGTTCTTGTTTATTCCATCCGATCTACGTCAAATCGCCCGAGTATTCCGGCTTCTGTTGCCGTGCGAGCAGCAACCGCAAACTTTCTGCCGGTGTGATTTCTTCGTGCAGAACGCGTTGCACCAGCGCAGAAATCGGCAGTTCGACGCCGAGCCGATTCGCCAGTCGCATCACTTCGTCGGCAGTGTCCACCGATTCAACGACCTGACCGATTTCGGCGACGGCATCCTTGAGCGATTGGCCACGACCAAGCGCCATGCCGAGACGACGATTGCGCGAGAGGTCGCCGGTGCTGGTCAACACCAGATCGCCGAGTCCGGCCAGGCCCATCAGGGTTTCCGGGCGACCGCCGAGTGCGGCGTTGAGGCGCAGCATTTCGTTGAGTCCGCGCGTGATCAATCCGGCGCGCGCGTTGAGTCCGAGGTTCATGCCGTCGGCGACGCCGGTGGCGACCGCGAGCACGTTCTTCATCGCGCCGCCGAGCTCGGCACCTTGCACGTCGCTGCCGGTGTAGGCGCGAAAGGTTGGGCCGTGCAAGGTATCGGCGACGAGTTGGGCGAACGCGGCGTCATCCGAATGCACGGTGATTGCGGTCGGCAAACCCTGCGCAACTTCGCGCGCGAACGACGGGCCGGTGACGATTGCCAGCGGCACGTCGGGGCCGAGCACATCGGCAGCAACCTGGTGCAGGAAACGTCCGGTGCCCGGTTCGAATCCCTTGGTCGCCCAAGCCACGCCGGCCTGTGCCGGCAGATGCGGGCGCAGGCTCATCAATGTTTCGGTGAATGCGTGGCTCGGCACGACCACCAACACGAGCGTGGCGTCGCGCAATGCCTCATCAAGCGATGCGGTGGCGAACAACGCATCCGGCAAACGCACGCCGGGAAGATAGCGGGCGTTTTCGTGCTGCTCGCGAATGCCCGCAACTTGCGCCGTATCACGTCCCCACAGGATCGTGGAGACGCCATTGCGCACCGCGAGCGCGGCCAGTGCCGTGCCCCACGAACCAGCGCCGATCACGGCCAGCCGTGTCGACACGGCGGTCACGCGTCAAGCGTTGCCGACTGGCGGCAGCTGCGCGGATTGCGCATCTTCCATGCGACGACGCATCTGGTCGGCGTAGACCGCATCGAAGTTGATCGGCTGCAACAGGAACGGAGGGAATCCGCCCTGCGAGATCAATTCGCCCAGCACCTGGCGTGCATACGGGAACAGCACGTTCGGGCAATGGCTGCCGAGCATCATGTCGAGTCCAGCTTCATCGAAACCGCTCAGACCGAACACGCCGGCCTGGTCCACTTCGGCCAGATACGCGGTTTTCTCGTTGATGGTGCAGGTGATGGTGACGCTGATCACGACCTCGTAGAGATCGTCGTCGAAGCGCGCCACCTTCTGGTTGAGGTTGAGCTGGAGCTGCGGCAACGCGGCTTCCTGGAAAATCGCCGGCGAGCCGGGCGACTCGAACGACAGATTCTTGATGTACAGCTTCTGCACGTTGAACTGCGCTGCGGTGGCAGCTTCGGGGCCAGCGGCGCCGTTGGTGGCTTCATCGGCCATGGTAATCACACTCCGGAAAAGGAAAAGGTTGCGAGGGGATCGCGCGGTTGAATCGCTGATTATCCCACGCGCGGATGGTGCGGCCAAATCGCACCGTGGTCGATCAGGATTTGCCGCGCGTCACCGGCATGTCCGCGGCCTGCCAGGCAGCGACGCCACCATCGAGCCAGTACACCTGCTTGAAGCCGGCCTTGCGCAGCCGCTTGGCCGCTTCGGCCGATGCCGTGCCGGTGCGGCAGACCATCGCCACCGGCAATTCGCGGACTTTCGCCAGCTGCTTGTTCTCCGGATCGAACTGGCTCATCACCACATTGCGCGAACCGATCACATGGCCTTTCTCGTAATCGGCTGGCGCGCTCACGTCCACCACCAGCGCGTTTTCGCGATTGATCAACGCGGTCAGTTGCGCCGGACCAACAGCGCGGTAGCCGCGGGTGAAGCGCGAGAGCTCGTTGACAATCAGTGCGATGGTCACGCCGACGAAACCCAGGCACAGCAGTGCGTGGTTGCTGAAAAAGGCTTGCAATTGCTCGATGGGCACGGGAATCCGGGACGGCATTGGGGCCGCGATTATAAGCCGGCCACAGCAAGGATCAGCACATGCATGCTTATTCCTGTGGCGAGATGTCCGGCAGACCCGACGTCAGCCACCATTTCTTCTGGGCATCATCCCAGCGCCAGTGCTCGTGATAGACCATGCTGCGGCCAACCTGGGTATTGCGATTGACAAGGCTGAGTTGAACCTGCTGGTCGATGCTGTCTTTGCCATTCAGGCTTGAAACGACGGTGTAACCGGCCACTTCGACCTGTTTGTAGCGGGCACGATCAATGTCGCTCAGTGGGTGTTCCTGCTTGGTCTTCGGATCGACAAAATCGTAGGCCTTGTCGAAATCGCCCCAGCGGATCGCGCTGGAAAAATCGTAGAGGGTCAAATCTTGCGCATGCCCCTGGCTGGGTTTCACCCCATTGCACGCGGTGAGCGCCAACACGGAAACCGCGGCAAGGCAAAACAGGACACGGCGCATCGTGGAATTCGACATGACTGGCTCCGCTGCGTTCGATCGCACGGCACAAGACTAACGCATCTTCACCCAGTGCAGCGGCGGCTACCGCGATGGCCGCATCGCCACGAAGCGGCCGCTGAAGACCGTCGCATCGCCGCCGCTGGCCAATGGCACGCGCGCCTGCATGGTAATGCGGCCCTTGCCGTAGCGCTGCAACGCATCGACGAATGCTGGCCAATCTTCATCCGCTGCAGGTGACGCTTCGGCAACCAGGTCTTCGTATAGCGGCTCGAGATATTTCACCTGGCTGTCGGCTACATAGACCTCGGCATCCAGCCCCTCAAGCTGCAGGCGCAGCGTGATCCAGCCCCATGCGGCCAGCGTCATCAAACCGCCGAGGCTGCCACCGAATGCGCAGCCCTTGTCGTTCACGTTCGCTGCCAGCGGCGCGCCAAAGCGCATGACGCTGCCGTCGAATGCAAGCGGCCGCATGCCAAGCGCGGCGACTGGCGGCATCCCCGCGCAATACACGGCCAAGCTTTTCAATCCAGCTGCAATGACTTCTGCCGTGGCGGCAGCCGGTGGCGGTGTGCGAAGCTGCTGCGATGTCGTTGTCGTCGATGCCAAGGTCGTCTCCGCCGTTGTCGGGTTGGTTCGTGGTGTCGCTGCGGCCGGTCGGTCAGCATCGCCCCTTGCTGCGCTTGGCCGAACGGCTGGGCGCGGAGGGAATCAGTCTGCCGGGATTGCGGTTGACGGCGCGTGAGGATACGCCAACCCGTACCGCGCTCGATGCCGCGCTGCGCTGTTCGCAGGTGATCTTCACCAGCCCGGCTGCGGTCAGAAGTGCGGCGCGCATGCACGTCTTGCATGCGCGTCCGCATCAATCCGTGCTCGCATTGGGCGCCGGAACGCAGGCCGCCTTGCGGCGCGTCGGCATCGCCGATGTGCTGGTTCCACCGCATGCGAGCAGCGAAAGCCTGCTCGCTTTGCCCGAGCTTGCATCGCTCTCCGGCGCGCGCATTGGAATCGTGACGGCACCCGGCGGCCGCGACCTGCTCGCAGGCGCGATGCGCGAGCGCGGCGCAATACCAGTCATTGTCCACGTGTATGCACGCAC
>JBDSVN010000048.1:0-4138 GCA_039927175.1 Lysobacteraceae bacterium
CCAACACGCCTGCGTAATTGAATGGGCTTATCAAATAAAAAAAGCGGGCTTCGGCCCGCTTTTTCTTTGTTTGCCATGCGTGCCTTGTCGCGCTCGTCGCGAGCTCAGGCTTCGATCGCTTCGGCCCATCCGGGCCTCTGCGATCGACCCAGCCCTCCGCGTCGTGCTTCGGGCGTTCGCTGGCACGCGATCTGCCACCTGCAGATCGCAAGCGTGCCGGCTCACCCCGAAAGCTGTGCATGCTCCAGCGGTCGTTCGCGATGCAGCAGGATCCACTCGGCGTGTTCTTCAAGGCAGGCACGCCCGAGCGCGAATAGTAGTTGTCGGGTTTCGGTGTCTGAACGCGAAGCTTGCAATCGTGTGCGGCAGCTCTCGAACAATCGGCTCATGAAACGGAATTGCTTGATCAATTCCTTGTCAGCTTTCTTGTACGAATACGCCTCGCGGATACCAGCCAGCAAGGGCAGCAGGCCCATCGCCACGACCAGGCTGTTTTGCGCAGTGATGGGCAATGCACTGCCGCCGATCAACAGCATGCAGGCACCAGCCAGACCAGCGAGCAGGGCAGTGGTGCCGAGGCGCGTGGTCGTGCGAAAGGCGTGCTCGCGGCGAAGGCTGCCGCGCCGGAAATAATCCAGCTGCCCACCAAGGCCATTGCTGTCGCCAATCCAGTGCGCGATGGCCCACGCGAGCCAGCGCTGGTCGGGCACGAATTCCTCATCGCGCAACAATCCGGTACCGCGCATCGCATGCCGGATCCAGCTGAGATCGACATCCTGTTTCTGCAGGAAGCTGTCGTATCCGAGGCTGCTGTTCGGTGGGATTTCGACGCCAGCCATGCGCCAGTACAACTGTACGCGCAAGCCTTCGGCGAGTCCGCGATAGTCGAGATATTTGCGCTGCCAGTCCCGGCGTTCGCCCAACATGGTCAACACGAATCCAAAGACGAACAGGGCAAGGAACGCGACGAGATAAAACGAGTTGGTATTGACGTCGGAAAACAGGATGAAGGACAGGCCCATGAGCGCGGCGAGTGCATGCGTGCAGAACAGGCTGACGCGGACGCGGCGCTGGAAATGAATCGCCAGCCAGTCGGCAGCGTGGAACTGGCGTTCGACGCGCGCGCAATTCGGCGGTAACTCGTCGGGTAACAGCAGCGAAAAGAATTGCGATTGCTCAGCGGCAATCCCGGCCGCATATCGGCGTGCATCGCGATTGAACATTTCCAGCTGGCCGAACACATGGATGTAGTGCTCCGGCATTCCTTGGGCTACATCATGTTCGCCTTCCAGCGTCACCCATCGTGTTTGTGCTGGCTGCAATCGCGGCGGCTTGCCATCGGCGCTCATTCGCCTGGAACAACTGATGTGGAAAATCAGGTCGCTCTCGTCGTCGGCGAGCAGGTTCGGTGCGATCTGGTCGACACTCAGGTCCGGCATCACGTCATGCAGATGGAACTCCACCACCTGTGCAGTGCCGCCCATCGCCGTGCTCGGATTGCCGTCCCACAGCGCCAGCAGCAACTGGCAATGCGATGACACGAACATGCCGAGTTGCGCGTACTGGCGATTGCGCGCTTCGCCGCGAATCGCAACTGCTTCCCTCGTGATGCCTGGAGCGAGCGGCAATACGCGCACATCGGCATGCGCAAGCAACGCGTGGAATCGCGCCAGCACGGTCGGATCGGTGAAGTCGCGTTCGTACTCGGCCTGCTCCATCGGCAGCGGCACCATCAACTCGATGCCGAGCGCGAGAGCTTCCTCGGCGACAAGCTGGTCGCCCCCTTCGGCTAGCGCGGAGATCAACCGCAATGGCAGGTCGGGAAATTGCGTGCGCAGGTTGTGGAAAAATTCGCGAACGGTCACACGCAGCGCCGGTTCCTCCTCGGGCAACAGATCGCGATGGGCGGTCAGACCGATGTTCAGGCGCACCCGGGCATCGGTCGGCGGATGCGTGCTGGACGCTGGATCGGACACCCTGGCCGCTTCGCGCTAGTGCGCCTGCGCGGCCGCTATCAGGACGGACACGCGGCGCATGTCGACGAGTCGCTTCGCCTCCTCCGACGCGCCATCGATCTGCGCTGCCGCATCCTTCAGGTCGGTGCTGCGCTGGCTTGCGCCTGCCCCGTCCGTGGCTTGCGCGATGGCATCGACATACAGCGCGTAGGCAAAATCACGCCGGAACCCGGTCTCGTGCGCGCCCGCCTGTTGTTCCTTGCGGTACCAGTCGAGCGCCGGTTGCAAGGTGGTGCGTGCTTCGTCGAGACGGCCCTGTGCGGCGATGGCGTGGGCCAACGTCACGCGCGCGCGCGCCTTATCTACCTCCGGCTCCGAATTGGTTAGATCCGGCGAAACGGCCAGCCAGCGCCGTGCCAGAGCTTCAGCCTGTGCAGGACGGCCAATGTCGATTGCCGCATGCGATGCAATGCTCAAACCCTCACCCAGCAGATTGAACTGCGTTCGTTTCGAATTGACGTCGTCGCTGGAATACTTCACGGCAGCCACGTGATCGGTGGCATCGGTCGCGGCGGCGAGTGCACCGGACAGATCACCTGCTGCGAATCGCAGCGATGCATCGAGGGTCTTGGGGCCTTCGGCCAGCAATGCACGCCGCGGATCGTTCGCGGACATTCCGGCGAGGTATTCGCCCACATCGTGCACGTACGACTTGAACGATTGCGCTGCTCCGGCCGCGTCGCCGGTCTGCGCCTGCAGCTTTGCCAACTCAATCCACTGGTACCAGACCACCGGACCAAGACTGGACGGCAAGCGTTTGTCGTGCTTGAGCGCCAGCAGCGAACGCTGGGTCGCGATCGCCTGCGCGATATCGCCGTGGTCGAATTGCGCTTTGGCGATGAACTGCAGGCCCAGCGTCCAGCGCCACCACGCGCCCAGGTCGGACGAATTGAACCGCACCTCGTCCTCGCCCGCTGCGACTGCGCGGCGCGCATATTCGGCGGCGCCCGCATCGTCGTGGCGACGGGCGGCGAGGAGGCTCGACAGCCCGGCAGCCCAGGCGCGGTCTTGCATCGCATGCAGGTCGCCGGGGCGACGCGCGAGCACTTTCTCGGCGATCTCGTACACCTGCTGTTCGAGTTGCTGCGCCTGCTCGATGCGACCCAGCGCGGTCAGGTGACGCGCCTCCGAGTCCGCAGTGTCGGCGTATTCGGATGCGGCCTCCAGATTCGACAGATCCAGTGCGCCGAGGCCGACGAGCATCTTGCGCCCTTCATCACAGGTCGCAACGCCCTGTTCCAGCGGTTGGGTGTGGCTGAGGTAATCCAGGTTGGCCGCGTAGAGTTGGCGCACGCGGCGGCTGGCACCGGGCGCATAGGCCAGCGGTCGCAGCAGATTGGCTGCCTCGTTCAACTGCTTTGCGGTACCGCGCCCTTGCCCTCCACCGACCACGCTATTGCCCTGGTAGTACAGAGCCAATGCGAGCCCGTAGGTAGTCTCCTCGTCGCGTTCGCCTGCCGCGCGCAACTTTTCGAACACTGCCTGGCCTTCCGTGTACAGCTTGTACGCGCCCGCAATGTCGCCGCTGTCGGCGTGCGCTGAACCTTCGCGCAGCATCGCCATCGCGCGGTTGATCTTCGTTTGCTTGGTCACCAGCTCGGGCGGCAGGCCGTCGTAGTAGCCCACCGTCATGTGCGCGAGCTTGCCGAGCGTGTCGAGTCGGCCGGTCGGCGCCAGCTCGGTATAGAAATCCTCGATCAGGAAACTGACCAGCTTCTCGGCGTTGCTGCGCGAACTCTGCGCTTCGGCTTCTGCCACGCGAGCGCGGCGCTGGCTGATCCAGCCGAAAATCGCGCCGGCCACTGCCACCACCATCAACACGCTGCAGACACTGGCGATCATCCGCGCACGCAGCAGCGCGCGATGGGTCGCGGCTTCGCGTTCGCGCTGAGTAGCGAGTTGATGCTCGGCTTCATCGCGCGCCTCGCGCTCATGGCGCAGGTTGCGACTTGCGAGTACCACGCTGCACAGCACGTCATGGGTGAGTTCGACGCGGCGCATGTCGAGGCGTTCCTCGATCCGCAGCAGGCGGCGATTCACCAATGCAGCCAACGCATCCGGCGCAGCGCCGGCATCGGCGAGCAGCTTGAGTACGCGCTCTTCGGCGAGGCTCTCGCGATAGC
>JBDSVN010000049.1:0-3105 GCA_039927175.1 Lysobacteraceae bacterium
CCACCGTACTTGCCCGCGCTCACCTTCGTCAGCGCCGCCGTCAGCGTCGTCTTGCCGTGGTCAACGTGACCAATCGTGCCCACGTTCACGTGCGGCTTCTTGCGCTCGAATTTGCTCTTGGCCATGAGTCAGCGTCCGATAGTTGTTTGATGGATGGTGTGTTGCGTTTACTGCAAAGGTGGTGCTCATGGCAGGAATCGAACCTGTGACCTCTTCCTTACCAAGGAAGTGCTCTACCGACTGAGCTACATGAGCGTGGATTTTTATTATTGCCGTCCTCCATGACGGCAAAGATCAACCCGGCATCCTGCCGGACTTTCAAATTTTTACCTATCACCAGCGTCGCAAGCTAGAGTTCAATGGAGCGGATGGCGGGAATCGAACCCGCGTAATCAGTTTGGAAAACTGAGGTTCTACCATTGAACTACACCCGCACTGGTGAACTTGCTGCTTTGGAATGTCTTCAGCATTTCCTCTGGTGGAGGGAGGTGGATGACTCCGGGCATTCGACAACCGCTCCTGCGTTGTTCTACCTCCGGCATCCTTGCCGTCGCCTGCCCTTTGCCCTTCGTGCCAGCCTGCGGCTGTTCAAGATCGTTCCAGACGATTTTGTCGAACCACGTCGGCGATCCTCACCACCTCCAATCAATTGTTTCGCACATCTTTAACTGGTGGAGGGAGGTGGATTCGAACCACCGAAGGCGTGAGCCAGCAGATTTACAGTCTGCCCCCGTTGGCCGCTTGGGTATCCCTCCGACAAAAGAGCCGCTAATTGTGTGCTTGATGCGCCATCAAGTCAACGGGATGGCTGATCACTCCCAGCAGGAATCGCAGGCGCCAACCAACTCGCGCGCTTGGCTTCCATCTGCTTGGCCTGCGCTTTCATGTCCTCGGCGTAGTCGGCCAACAAGCGATCGGCTTCGGTTTCCGGTACCCAGGCCGGTACCGGATGTGGCTTGCCGTCGTCGTCCACGGCGACGAAGACAATCAGGCAATGGGTCGTGCGTGCCCATTCGGTTTCGCGCGGATCACGGCTGTAGACATCCACCGCGATGTGCATGCTGCTGTTGCCGGTCAGCACGATTTGCGCCCACGCTTCGACCAGACTGCCGATCATGATGGGCCGCTCGAAGCCGATACCGCCGACATAGGCGGTCACGCAATAGCTCCCGCTCCAACCGCTGGCACAGGCGAAACCGGCCAGATCGATCCATTTCATCACCGAGCCGCCGAACATCTTGCCGCCGAAATTCACGTCGGTTGGCTCGGCGAGGAATCGGAGTGTCACTTCACGACGGCTGGCTTGCATGGCTTGCTCCTCTGCAGACGATCACTTGCGCGTCTCGATCAGACGTTGAACCGGAAATGCAGCACATCTCCCTCGCGGACACGGTATTCCTTGCCTTCCAGCCGCAAGCGACCGGCATCGCGGGCACCGGATTCGCCTTTGTACTTGATGAAATCATCGTATGCGATGGTCTCGGCACGGATGAATCCGCGCTCGAAATCGGTGTGGATCACGGCGGCGGCCTGTGGTGCAGTCGAGCCCGCCAACACAGTCCACGCACGGACTTCCTTCACACCGGCAGTGAAATAGGTTTGCAGTCCCAACAATGCATAAGCCGCGCGGATCACGCGATTGAGGCCCGGCTCGTCGAGGCCCATATCGGCAAGAAACGCGCCCTTGTCCTCGTCCTCGAGCTGCGCGAGTTCTTCCTCGATCGCTGCGCACACCGGCACGACTTGCGCCCCCTCGCCCGCCGCACGCTCGCGCACGCGATCGAGGAACGGATTGTCGGTGAAGCCGTCTTCCGTCACGTTCGCGACATACATCACCGGCTTGAGCGTGAGCAGGAACAGATCGCGCACCAGCGCCTTGTCCTCGGCGCTGAGATCCAGTGCCCGCGCAGGTTTCGCCTGATCGAGTCCGTCGCGCAAGCGCGTCAACACGTCCTTCTTTGCGATCGCTTCCTTGTCGCCGGTCTTGGCCGAACGCTCGGCCTTGTTCAACGCTTTTTCCACCGAATCGAGATCGGCCAACGCGAGTTCGGTATCGATGGTGTCGATATCGGAAAGAGGGTCAATCTTGCCGGCAACGTGCACGATGTCGCCGTTCTCGAAGCAGCGCACGACGTGCGCGATCGCGTCGACTTCGCGAATATGGGCAAGAAACTTGTTGCCGAGACCTTCTCCCTTGCTCGCGCCCGCGACGAGGCCGGCGATGTCGACGAACTCCATCGCGGTCGGGATCACTTTCTGCGGCTTGACGATCGCGGCGAGTTCGCCAAGGCGCGGATCCGGCACCGGGACCACGCCGACATTTGGATCGATCGTGCAGAACGGAAAGTTCGCAGCAGCGATACCCGCCTTGGTGAGCGCATTGAATAGCGTTGATTTGCCGACGTTCGGCAGGTCGACGATGCCGCAGGTGATGCTCATTGGAATTCCAGTGTGTGCGAAGCAGCACGGGCAGTGCCGTGCGGGTTGGAACGATCTATTCGGATCGCCCGGATGTTGCCGTGTGCAGCTGTTTCATCGCCTCGTTGAAGTCGCCCGCGACCGCCAGCGGCAACACTGCCAGCGCATCGTCGATGGCGCGCAGCAACGCGGCTTCGTCGTCGCGCCCGGGTCGTCCCAGCACCCATGGCGTGACCTCGTCCTTGTGGCCCGGATGGCTGATGCCCAGCCGCAGCCGATGGAAACGCGCGTGTCCGAGCAATGCAACGATGTCGCGCAGTCCGTTCTGGCCGCCATGGCCGCCATCGAATTTCAAGCGCGCAACGCCAGCCGGAAGATCCAAGTCGTCATGCGCGACCAGCATCTGTTCGGGTTCGATCTTCCAGTAGCGCAGCGCAGCAATGACCGCGCGGCCGCTGTTGTTCATGAACGTCAACGGGCGCAGCAATATCACCTGCTCGCCGCCGATCGCGACCTTTGCGCTTTCGGCCTGCAACTTGCTGTCGATGCCGAAACGCGCACCGGTTTTTTCGGCGAGTGCATCAATCCACCAGAACCCGACGTTGTGTCGGGTACGGGCGTATTCCGGCCCGGGATTTCCCAGGCCGATAATCAGGCGCAGTGGTGGCATGGCGCGAAACCGAACGC
>JBDSVN010000050.1:0-6074 GCA_039927175.1 Lysobacteraceae bacterium
CGGTGGCACTACTCAATGTCACGCCGTCGAGCGTCAGCCCGGCACTCCTGTTCGGTACCAAGCGGATGCGATTGTCGTTGCGGTCGAGCATGCCGAATTGCGCCGGGCCCATCGCCAGACGGATGCCATTGTCGGCATTGCTGCCCACGTAATGCGGACCTGGATCAATCCAGTGCAAGCCGATCAGGCTGGTCCAGCCATCCGGCATCAAGAGCTTCTCGCTACGCTGCATGCGCCAGACGTGCTGGTCGTTGGCGAACGTGCTGCGTGCTTCGACGGCGTCCGCGGAGGATGGCGACGCCGATGGCTGCGGATCACGCTGGCAACCGGAGGCGACCGTGCAGAGCAAGGCTAATAGAAAAATCACGGATGGCGTGCGCATCGTCAACGTCCTCGAAGGAACCAGCGGTCGATCTCGGCCACGCTGAAACGCGCCCAGGTCGGGCGACCATGATTGCATTGCGCCGAGCGTTCTGTCGCCTCCATGTCGCGCAACAGTGCATTCATCTCGGCGATCCCCAAACGTCGGTTCGCGCGCACGGAACCGTGACAGGCCATTGTCGAAAGCAATTCATTGCGACGTTCTTCGACCTTGCGCGAACCGCCGTGTTCCCGCAAATCGGAAAGTACGTCGAGCAGCAACTGGCGCGGGTCGGCGCCATTGAGCAAGGCTGGAACGCTGCGCAGCGTCACCGATTGCGGGCCGCTGCGATCAACTTCAAAGCCGAGTTCGGCAAGCGCCTGCGCATGTTGCTCGGCGACATCGGCTTCGCGTTCGGACAACGCCAGGCTGAGTGGAACCAGCAGCGGCTGCGAACGGATGCCGATGCCTTCTTGCGCGGTTTTCAGGCGCTCGTAGGTGATGCGTTCGTGCGCAGCGTGCATGTCCACCAGCACGAGGCCGTGTTCATTTTCTGCAAGGATGAAAATGCCGTGCAATTGCGCGAGAGCGTAACCAAGCGGCGGCGCGGCGCCTTCGGCATCTGGTGCAGGCATTGGCGGTATCTGCATTGCTGGCGCTGAGGCATCGCTGCCGAAACCACCGGCGTACATCGACGATGGATCGTTCACCGCCAGCGACAATCCCGATTGCCGCAGCGCCGACCACGATGCCAGGTTGCTTGCTTGCGACGATCCTGCGAACGCGGCTGCATCCTGCGGTGGTGATGCCACGAGTCCGGCACGCGCGCCAGCAAGCGCTTCGTGCAAGGTGCGATAGACGAAATCGTGGACAAGCCGTCCATCGCGGAAACGCACTTCGTGTTTTGCCGGATGCACGTTGACATCGACGCGGCGTGGATCGAGCTCAAGAAACAACACGAATGCCGGATGCCGCCCGTGATAGAGCACATCCGCATACGCCTGGCGCACCGCATGGGCGACGGTGCGATCGCGCACCGCGCGCGCATTGACGAAGAAATATTGCTGGTCGGCGCTCGATCGCGCGGTCGTCGGCAGGCCGATCCATCCGTAAAGGCGCAATCCGGCAGCGGAATGATCGAGTGCGATGCAGGCGTTGGCGAAATCCTCGCCAAGCGCATCGGCGATGCGGCCGATACCGCTGTCCTCGGCGCGCAACGGCCGGTAATGACGGATCGATTTGCCGTTGTGGTTCACCCGCAATTCGATCTGCGGGCGCGACAACGCCAACGCGCGCAGCCATTCCTCGATGTGTCCGAGTTCGGTGCGTTCTGCTTTCAGAAAACGCCGACGCGCCGGCACGTTGTAGAACAAATCGCGCACTTCCACCGTGCTGCCTTGCGGATGCGGATGCGGCGTCACTTCGGCAGGCTTGCCGCCATCGATCTGCAATTGCGCGCCGTGCTCGGATTCCCTGCGACGCGAGCGAATGCTGAAGTGGCTAACCGAGGCGATCGACGGCAATGCCTCGCCGCGAAATCCCATCGTCACGACTTGTTCGAGATCATCGAGCGAAGCGATCTTGCTGGTTGCATGGCGCGACACCGCAAGCGGCAAATCGTCGGCGTCGATGCCATCGCCATCATCGCGCACACGGATCAGGCGAATGCCGCCTTCTTCGAGATCGATATCCAGCCGGCTCGCACCTGCATCGAGCGCGTTCTCGACCAGTTCCTTGACCACGGACGCCGGGCGTTCGACGACTTCGCCTGCGGCGATCTGGTCGATCAGGGTGTCGGGGAGTAGTTTGATCTGCACCGGGCCATTCTAAGGTTTTCAAGCTCGGTATCGTGCCGCGATAAGCTATTCGATCTGAATTTCGGTTGTTTCTAAGCTCGACAATCCATGTCTCGCCAAGAAACCCGGCCCTCCGCTCTGACCATCATGGATGGTGGAAATGCCGGAAATGCAGGAGCAATTTCCGGCCTGCTGCGGGCGTTCGTTATCGCGCGAGATGACGTTCAGTCATCTCGCAAACGCGATACCTCACCCGGCCCCGGACCGCTGCGGAATGCGGAGCCGCTGTCCAGCGAGCACGCGGTTGCCCTGGATGTCGTTGAGCGTGCGCAGGCGCAGCAGCGAAACGCCATATTGATCGGCGATATCGCTCAAGGTTTCGCCGCGCTTGACGACATGGTACCTGCGGACATCGTCCGCTGAAGCCAGTTGCAACGGCATTGCCCTGGAAGCCGGAATTGCAGCGTTGTCAGCATCCGCTGCGCGCGTCGGCGCGGCATTCGCGATGGTTTGCACATTCTGCGCTGCACTGGCAAGAGCATTTGCATCGCGACGCGCATGCGAATCATGGAGCGCGGCGAACTGGGTGTCAGGCAACGGATTGTCGATGAAATAACTGCGCACGCCGCTCAGGACCGCACCAGCAAGGCGCGAGCGGTAATCCGGATCGTTGAGGTGTTTTTCTTCGCCGGCATTGGTGATGAATGCGGTTTCCACCAGCATCGAGGGCACATCGGGCGAACGCAGCACGACGAAGTTCGCGTGTTCGGGATGCGATTTGTGGGTGCGCCCGATATCGCGCAATGCCTGGTGGACGCGCTCAGCGGCATCATCGGACGCTTTCATCGTTGCGCTTTGCGACAGATCCAGCAGCACCGATGCGAGGGTGTCGTCCTTGTCGCTCAGCGACACACCTCCAATCAGGTCGGCCGCGTTTTCGCGATCAGCCAGCCAGCGCGCGGCCTGTGAAGTCACGCCGCGCTGCGACAGCACCCACACCGAAGAACCGGTCGCGGTGTGGGTCGGATCGGCATCGGCGTGGATCGAAATGAACAAGTCGGCCTTGGCTTCGCGTGCCTTGCGGTAACGCTCGACCAGCGGCACGAAATAATCGCCGTCGCGGGTCAGCACCGCCTGCATGCCGGGTTCGGCGTTGATCTGGCGCGCCAGTTCGCGCGCCGTCGCCAGCGTCACGTTTTTTTCGTACGTGCCCGAATAGCCCTTCGCGCCGCAATCCTGGCCCCCGTGGCCGGCATCAACCGCAATGATCAGCTTGCGCTGGCCAGCGCCGAGCACATCGCGCATGGTGCGCGCGCCGGGATGCGCGCTCGTGTTCGCTGCATCTGGTTTTGTGCTGGCCACGGAAGCCGCATCTGGATGCTGGATGCTCGCATTTGCTGCAATCGTGACCGGCGAATCGACCTTTGGATTGGCCCGACGCGAGTCGTCCGCTTTCACCTGCTTCGGTACAGGAAGCATTGCCGCCATATCGGCTGGCTTTGAAGAGATATTCGCATTGCCGATCACATCAACATGTTGCGGTTGCACGCTCAGCACCGCGACGACCGGGTCCGGCGTGGCCTTGTCTGCATTGCCCAGCATTTCGATGACAAGCTGCGAATGCCCGTTCAAGGTCTGGAAATAGCTGCGCGGCCGCACCGTGGCAGACAAATCGAACACCACGCGAGCGTCGCCAGGAGATGGCTCGCCGGTGCGGACATTGGCGATCACGCCGTCCGGTCCGGGGACGTGGAATCGGCTGCCGAAACGGCTGTCATGCAGGTCCAGCACCAGCCGGTTCGGGTTCACCAGGGTGAAGACGCTGTAATCGACGCCGTCCGGGACCGCGATCATGGCCTTGGTGCGGCCACCTGACTCGGCGACCGTCATGCCTTCCACGATGGTCGGATCGGCCGCCTGCGCAACGCCAAGGCAAGCCAGTAATAGCGCGGCTGAAAGGCTCGGAAGGGCGCGGAAACGACACATGGACTGGATTGAAGCGCAAGTTGCATCGAATTTCAAGGGGTTTTCCCTTGTGAATCCGATAGCTAGGCCAACTATCTGGAATTTACAACAAGAAAGTGCGCCAGGTTGATATCCGAAAGCGCCCGTTCCAGCCAGTCCAGACCCTGCCCTGTCCTGCCTTCCAGAACGGCGCTTCGGCCATCGCCATCCACCGCCAGATTCACCAGCAAATCGGCCTGTGGCAAGGCTTTGCCGCCACGTTCCGGCCATTCCACCAGCCACAGCGCGGCCTGCGCAGCAAGTTCGTCGAGGCCGAGAAATTCCAGCTCTTCTGCCGCAGCGATCCGGTACAAATCCAGATGGACGGCCTCGTCACCACCATCGAGGCGGTACGGCTCAATCAGGGTGTAGGTTGGGCTGCGAATCGCTCCACGCACGCCAAGTGCGCGCAACAACGCCCGTGCCAGCGTGGATTTGCCCGCGCCCAGATCGCCATGCAGGTACACGACTGCGCGCGCCGGACGTGTTGCGGCAAGTGCCGCGCCGAGCGCTTCAGTGGCTGCGACATCGGGAAGGTTCAATTGCATGGATTCGCAAGCCTGCGTAAATGTGGAAACAGATCCGACGCCAGCAATCCACGTTCGCCGCCATCGCACGCAGCCGCATCGCCGGCAGCGGCATGCAACAACGCGCCGCAGCGCGCGGCATCGAACGCGGCCAGTCCCTGCGCGCGCAGCGCGGCGATCACGCCAGTCAGCACATCGCCCACGCCACCGCCTGCCATGCCGGGATTGCCCGCATCGATGATCGCCGGCACTTCACCGGGCGCAGCAACAAGACTGCCAGCACCCTTGAGCACGACCGTCGCTGCATAGCGTTCGGCAATCGCTTGCGCGGCAGCGAAACGATCGCGTTGGATTGCATCGACGGACACATCCAGCAAACGCGCGGCCTCGCCAGGATGCGGCGTCAGCACCGCATCGCGCAACAGTTGCGGATGTTGCGCCAACAAATTCAATGCATCGGCATCAATCACCAATGGCTTGTAGGCGGCTAGCGCAGCGGCATACAACGCGCGGCCCCACTCGCCCTGCCCCAGGCCAGGTCCAACTGCGATGACGGTTGCTCGCTGCAGCAATGGTGCGAAATCGGCGGAATCCTCGACGGCATGCGCCATCGCTTCGGGCCGCGCAGCCAGCAACGCGGGAACATGCGATGCGCGCGTCGCAACGCTGACCAAGCCGGCGCCGCAACGCAACACCGACTGCGCGCACAGCATCACCGCGCCGCCGGTTCCAAGATCACCGCCGACGCAGAGCACGTGTCCGAAATTTCCCTTGTTCGCGTCGCGCGCACGGCGTGGCAGCCATGCATGCAATGCATCCGCGCGCAGCAATTCCGCAGAGGGCGGTGCGGACGCGAGCAACGCGGCCGGAAGTTGCAAATCGTCGATCAACACCTCGCCAGCAAGCATTCGCGCCATGCCGGTGTAAAGACCGCGCTTGCCGACAATGAATTGCAACGTGCACTCTGCACGCACCGCAATACTAGGTACATGGCCACTATCGGCATCTGCACCTGATGGCACATCGAGCGCGAACACGGGACGCGCACTCGCATGCAATGCCATGATCAAGTCGGCGGCCGCACCGTCGGGAGCGCGCGCCAAGCCGATGCCGAACAAGGCGTCCACCCACACGTCTGCATCCGGCAATGTGCCGTCGAACGCCTGCGTCATGCCGCCATTCGCGATCCACTCCGCATGCAACGCACGCGCAGGATCGCTGCGCGACGCGCCATCCGGCAAAGTGATGACGACCACATCGCGACCGCAAGCGCGTGCATGCAATGCGAGTACGTAGCCATCGCCGCCATTGTTGCCTGGCCCGCAGACGATGCCGATACGCCGCGCTTGCGGCCAGCGATCCAGCAGCACGCGCCACGCCGCCGCG
>JBDSVN010000051.1:0-9786 GCA_039927175.1 Lysobacteraceae bacterium
AATCGCGCGAGTCCGTACAAGTCGATCAACCAATGCCCTGGCCTCGTCGCGACGAACATCGCGGCAGCATTCGGGTCGCGCGAAACAAAAACATCGCGCACTTCTTCGCCAATCTCGTAAGCCTGCGGGCCGGCGGCAGGGCCGAGCCATGCGAGCAGGCGTTCTGGCGGCGTGCGCATCGCAGCGACGGTGTTTTCAAGCACGCCTGCAACTAGCCCGCGCCAACCGGCGTGCGCGGCACCGATTTCGTCGCCATCGACGCTGCAAAACAACACGGGCAGGCAATCGGCGGTGAGGATCGCTAGCACAACGCCTGGTGCCGCCGTGATGGAAGCATCGGCTTCGGGTTCGATCGTCGACGCTGCATCATTGAAGCGCGCGACAGCCGTGCCATGCACCTGGCGTAACCAGCGCGGTGGCGACGGCAGCTCCAGATACGCAGCAAGATCAGCGCGATTGCGCGCCACCTGCGCCGGATCGTCGCCGCTGCGCAGGCCCAGATTGCAACGGTCGAATGGTGGCAGCGAAACGCCGGCCGGGCCGCGCAGCGTGGTAAAGGCGCGAACGCGTGGCGCTGCTGGCCA
Organism: Lysobacteraceae bacterium; assembly: GCA_039927175.1. Lineage (GTDB taxonomy): Bacteria > Pseudomonadota > Gammaproteobacteria > Xanthomonadales > Xanthomonadaceae > SZAS-103. The sequence goes on from JBDSVN010000051.1 coordinate 585, forward strand.
TGCCGCAGGCAACAACGTTTGCTGCCACATCGCGGATTCGGATGGATCGATCGAAGACATCAGAAAACCATCGCCAGCCAATGACTACGCGACTACAACTTGTGCATCGCGGTATCGGCACGCAGCGCGGCGATCAATGCCTGCATGTCCGCTGGTGCCGGTGCCTCGACGGTGATCGTCTCGCCGCTGGCCGGATGGACGAAGGCGAGTTTTTCGGCGTGCAACGCCTGCCTGCGAAAGCCGCGCAACATCTCGGTCAGCTCGACAGTGGCACCGCGCGGATTTGCCAGCCGGCTGTACACCGGATCGCCCACCAATGGGTGTTTCACATGCGCCATGTGGACGCGGATCTGATGGGTGCGGCCGGTTTCCAGCCGACACTCGATCAGCGTGTGCGCACGAAACCGTTCACGTACGCGGTAATGGGTGATCGCATCACGGCCGTTTTTCACCACGGCCATACGCACGCGGTCGGTCGGGTGGCGGCCGATCGGCGCTGTCACCGTGCCGCCGGCGATCATTGGCCCCATCGCAACCGCGACATATTGCCGATGCACCTCGCGCGCCGAAAGTTGTTCAACCAGCGCCGCATGGGCGCGCAGGTTGCGGGCGACGACCATCAACCCGGACGTGTCCTTGTCGAGCCGGTGGACGATGCCGGCGCGTGGCACTTCCACGAGTTTGGGGTCGTAATGCAGCAGCGCGTTCGCCAGAGTGCCGTTCGGATTGCCCGCGCCAGGATGCACAACCAGTCCGGCCGGCTTGTCAATCACCAGCACATCGGCATCTTCGTAGGCGACCGTCAGCGGGATGTCCTCGGCGAGCGCGCGGGTCTCGATGCTGGGCATCGCCGCCAGGGTCACCGCCTCGCCGCCGCGCACTGGATCGCGCGGACGCCGCTGCTCGCCGTCGAGCAAGGCATCGCCAGACTTGATCCATTCGGACAGCCGCGAGCGCGAATAGTCCGGAAACAGCTCGGCCAATGCCTGGTCGAAGCGACGCCCGGCAGCGCTCAACGGCACGGTTGCAAGCAGTTGTCCCGGGGCGGATACGGACTCGGGCAATTCATCGTCGTCGATTTCTGCGTGCATGCGCTGAGTGTCTCGTTGTTGTCTGTTGGGGATCGGGCTGCCAGTTTGGGCTATTATCGGCGTCCTTGCCGCCCCCGCGCGGCGTTGCCGCCTGATCGCATACGATGACCCGACACTCCGGCCCGACCCGCCCGCTGCTCCTGATCCTGTTCTTGTCGTTCGTATTGGCCGCCAGCGGCTGCGGCAACCACAGCATCAAGAAGTTGTTCAGCCACCATCAGGCGGATACCGAAATATTGCCGGTGGACCAGATGTATGCAAAAGGCCATCAGGCACTCGAAAACAACGACCTGACGACTGCGGAAAATTATTACAAGCGCCTGGTTTCGCGCTTTCCGTACGGCGCGTACACCGAGCAGGCGCAACTCGACCTTGCCTATGCCCAGTACAAGGACAACAAGTTCGACGACGCCGCGTCCACCATCGACCGGTTCATCCGTACCTACCCGACCCAGAAGCATGTCGATTACGCCTACTACATGAAGGCGCTGATCAATTTCAATCGCGACAACAAATTGCTGTCGCGCATCGCGCACCTCGACATGAGCCAGCGCGACCAGGGTGCGCCACGCCAGAGCTTCAACGATTTCGGTGAATTGCTGCGGCGCTTCCCGAACAGTCGCTACGCGCCGGATGCACGCCAGCGGATGGTTTACCTGCGCGATATCCTCGCCAAGCACGAGATCGGCGTCGGCATTTTCTACCTGAACCACGGCGCTTACGTTGCAGCCGCCAACCGCGGCCAATACGTGCTGGCCAATTACGCGCAAAGTTCGTACGACGGCGATGCACTGGCCTTGATGGCCGAATCCTACAAGCGGCTTGGCGACACCAAACTCGAAGAGGACGCCAAGCGCGTGCTCCAGCAGAATCACCCGGATCATCCGTGGCTGGCAGGTCATTGGCCACCCAAGGAAGGCATCATCCACCAGCTCAACCCGTTTGCCAGCGGTCAATAAGCCCGGCAATCCACGGCCGGTCGCATCCTAGCGATAGCGACCGGCGGTGATCGGATAACGACGCTCGCGCCCGAACGCGCGACGCGACACTTTCGGGCCCGGCGCGGATTGCTGGCGCTTCCATTCGCTGATCCGCACCAATCGCAATACGCGATCGACGGTGGCTTCGTCGAAGCCTGCCGCAACGATTTCCGCACGCGATTGCTCGCATTCGATAGCGCGGAACAAGATCGCATCCAGCACATCGTACGGTGGCAGTGAATCCTGGTCGGTCTGGTTCTCGCGCAATTCGGCCGATGGCGCGCGCTCGATCACCGCCAGCGGAATCGCAAGGCCGGTCGCACTTCCCAATCCCGAGCCCACAGTCTCCAGCCCCAGGCCGTTGCGCCATTCGCACAACGCATACACCTCGGTCTTGTACAGATCCTTGATCGGCGCATAGCCACCGCACATGTCGCCGTAAATCGTCGCATAACCAACCGCGTATTCGCTCTTGTTGCCAGTGGTCAGCAGCAGGCGGCCAGTCTTGTTCGACAACGCCATCAGCAACGCCCCGCGACAACGCGATTACAGGTTTTCCTCGGTGACATCGGCGGGCAAACCGTCGAACAGTGGTGCGAGTGCGTGCAGGAATCCGTTGAATGGCGCTTCGATGGATAGTGTTTCGATCCGCACGCCGAGGGTTCGCGCCTGCTCCAGCGCGAGATCGTTACTGATAGCGGAGGTATAGCGCGACGGCAGCCGCACCGCGAGCACGTTGTCCGCGCCGAGCGCATCCACCGCGACCGCGAGCACGAGCGCCGAATCCACGCCGCCGGAAAGTCCGAGCACCGCCTGCTGGAAACCATTCTTGTGCAAATAGTCGCGGGTGCCGCGCACGATCGCGCGATACGCGAGCGAGGCATGTTGCTCTTCGCTTTCGATCGGCCATTGCACACGCTTGAAGCGGCGCGTTGCCGGATCGAAATCGACGATCAGCAGGTGATCCTCGAACGCCGCTGCGGCCGGATGCACATGACCATCGCCATCGACCAGACAGGAGGAACCATCGAAAACCAACGCATCCTGGCCGCCAACCGTATTGAGATACGCAATCGCCACGCCCGATTCGCCCACGCGTTGCGCGAGTAATGCATCGCGTTGCGCCGCCTTGTCGTGCTCGAACGGCGAGGCGTTCGGAACCAGCACGATCTGCGCACCCGCTGCGGCCGTGGCAGCAAGCGGTTCGACAAACCACAAATCTTCGCAGATCACCAGACCAACGCTGATGCCATCGAGATCGAACACGCACGGCTCGTCACCGGGCGCGAAATAGCGGCGCTCGTCGAACACTGCGTAGTTCGGAAGTTCGCGCTTGCGATAGGTGGTTTCAATCGCACCATCGCGCAACACACTCGCGGCGTTGAACACCACCGCGCCTGCCGCTTCGGGATGACCGACCACCGCCACGATGCCGTGCGTCGTCGCTGCAATGCGCTTGATCTCGTCGTCGCAAGCGGCAAGGAAATCCGGCCGCAGCAATAGATCCTCAGGCGGATAGCCCGAGAGCGCGAGTTCCGGAAACAGCACGATCTCGGCACGATGCGCATCGCGCGCCTCGGCAATCAGCGCAGCGATGCGCTCGCCATTCGCCGCGACCGCACCCACCGGAAAATCGAACTGGGCAAGTGCGATGCGCATGTTGCGAATCCTATTTGGCTTGCTTCATCCGCGCCGCGAGCGTGATGCCCAGATCGCCTGGCGAGCGCACCGTGACCACGCCGGCTTTTTCCAGCGCAGCGAACTTGCCCGCTGCCGTGCCCTTGCCGCCCGAGGCAATCGCGCCAGCATGGCCCATCCGCTTGCCGGCCGGAGCCGACGCACCGGCGATGAAACCGACCACCGGCTTGGTGACGTATTCCTCGATGAATTCCGCAGCCTCTTCTTCGGCAGTGCCGCCGATTTCACCGACCATGATGATGCCGTGGGTTTCCGGATCGTCCTGGAAGAGTTTCAGGCAATCAATGAAGTTCATGCCCTGGATCGGATCGCCGCCGATGCCGATGCAGGTGCTCTGGCCGAGGCCAGCCTGCGTGGTCTGGTGCACGGCTTCATACGTGAGCGTGCCCGAACGCGAGACGATGCCGACGTTGCCCGGCTTGTGGATGTGGCCCGGCATGATGCCGATCTTGCACTGACCGGGCGTGATGATGCCGGGGCAATTCGGGCCGATCAGCCAGACATCGTCGTAACCGCGCAGGGTGTTTTTCACCCGCAGCATGTCGAGCACCGGAATGCCCTCGGTGATGCAAACGATCACGCGGATGCCGGCGTCGGCCGCTTCAAGAATTGCATCGGCCGCGAACGGTGGTGGCACGTAGATCACGCTGGCGTCGGCGTTGGTTTCATCGACCGCGTCCTGCACGGTGTTGAATACCGGCAAGCCGATGTGGTCGTGGCCGCCCTTGCCCGGCGTCACGCCGCCGCAGATTTTGGTTCCGTAGTCGAGCATCTGCTCGGCGTGGAAGGTGCCCTGCTGGCCGGTGAAGCCCTGCACGATCACCTTGGTGTGGCTGTCGACAAGCACGCTCATTTCGCAACTCCTTTCGCGGCCGCCACAACTTTTTGCGCGCCATCATTGATGTCGTCGGCCGCGATGATCGCGAGGCCGGATTGTTTCAGAAGCTCCTTGCCGGCTTCGACATTGGTGCCTTCCAGCCGCACCACCACCGGGACTTTCACGTCGACTTCCTTGACCGCGCCGATGATGCCTTCGGCGATCATGTCGCAGCGGACGATGCCGCCGAAGATGTTGACGAAGATCGCCTTCACCTTGTCGGATGAAAGAATCAGTTTGAAGGCTTCGGTCACGCGTTCCTTGGTGGCGCCGCCGCCGACATCGAGGAAGTTCGCCGGCTCGCCGCCGGACAATTTGATGACATCCATCGTCGCCATTGCCAGGCCCGCGCCGTTGACCATGCAGCCAATGTCGCCATCCATCGTCACGTAATTGAGGTTGTAGTGCGCGGCCAGCACTTCGGTGGCGTCTTCCTGTGATTCATCGCGCATCGATTGCAAGCGCTTCTGGCGGAAGTCGGCGTTGTCGTCGGAATTGACCTTGCCATCGAGCGCCATCAAGTCGCCGGATTTCACGATCGCCAGCGGATTGAGCTCGACCAGCGACAGATCAAAATCGTTGAACAGGCGGTACAGGCCCAGCATGATTTTCGTCAACTGGCCGACCTGCTTGTTCGACAAGCCCATCGCGAAGCCCATCTTGCGGCACTGGTACGGCTGCAGGCCCTGCACGAAATTCACTTCGAGCACCTGGATCGCGTCGGGATTTTCCTCGGCGGTCTTCTCGATTTCAACGCCACCATCGGCCGAGGCGATGTAGCTGATCGTCTTGCTGCTGCGATCAACCAGCACTGACAGATACAACTCCTTGAGGATGTCGTTGGCCTCGGTGACCAGCACCACGTCCACCGGCAGCGCACGGCCGCCGGATTGATACGTGACCATGCCCTTGCCAAGCATCCCGGCAGCGGCTTCCTTCGCGGCCTCTGGCGTCTTCACCAGTTTCACGCCGCCGGCCTTGCCGCGCCCGCCTGCATGGATCTGCGCCTTCACCACCCATTGCGTGCCGCCCAATGCGGTCGCAGCTTCGGCAGCTTCGTCCGGTGTGCGTGCGATGCGTCCTGCGGGTACGGGAATGCCGTACTCGGCGAAGAGTTCCTTGGCCTGGTATTCGTGGAAATTCATGCGTCACCTTGTATGGAAAAAGCAGTCGCTGGCGCATCGCATTGCGCGACACGTGCCGGAACCGCAGCCCTCGTATTGTGGGCAAGCACTCGGGCAAAGGCAAAAAACCAGCGCCTTTGCATCCTATACTCGCCGCGTGCTAGTCCAGCTCCTGCCAGGCCAGGCCTCGTGATTTCCGGCATGTCATTCAAATTACGCGCACCCGAGCCTGGTGAAGCCGGCCTGCGCCGCGAGTTGTACTTCATCACGCTGTTCCGCGTGCTTGAAGCAGGATTGCTTGGATTCGTGATCATCAATCCGCTGGCGCTCGACAGCGTCAGCCTGCGCAGCCATACACTCGGCTTCGTCACGACGATTGCGTACCTGATTGCAAGCTGCCTGCTGTTCCTGCTCGTCTACAGCACGCGCTGGCGTTTGCGCCAACACGTGGCCATCGGGATCGCGCTCGACCTGATCGTGTTCGTGATCTTGCTGATCAGCATCCGGGGCCTCAACACCGCCATTCCGTTGCTGTTGTTGTTCAACGTCGGCGCCAGCGCATTGTTGCTGTCGTTGCGCTGGAGCCTGATTGTGGCAACCCTGGCCGGTGCCTGCCTGCTTGGCGAATTCATCTACGGGCAATTCGCACTGCAGGAAAACCGCTCGCTGCCGGAAGTGGTGATGTTCATGATCACCTACCTCGCCGCAGCGGCATTCACCAACCTGCTCGGACGGCAATTGCGCGAATCCGAGGTGCTCGCCGAACGTCGTGGCGAGGAAGTGGACAACCTCGCACGGGTCAACGAGATGATCATCCGGCGCATGCGCACCGGGCTGCTGGCGGTGGATTCGGACAACACCATTCGCTTGTTCAACGAGTCCGCCTGGTACCTGCTCGGCAATCCCTCGCCCGAGCGGCGCGCACTCAACGATGTCGCGCCCGAGTTGTCGCGGCGCCTGTGGCATTGGCGCCAGCAGCAGCGCTCCGACAGCACGCCGCTGTCGCTGGCCGCCGATACGCCATCAGTAATCCCGCGTTTCACCGCACTCGGCGGAACCGACGAGCTCACCTTGATCTTTCTCGATGACACCTCGCTGTTGTCGCGGCGCGCCGAAGAACTCACCCTGACCACGCTCGGCCGCTTGGCGGCCAGCATCGCCCACGAAATCCGCAATCCACTGTCGGCGATCAGCCATTCCGCGCAACTGCTGCGCGAGTCGCAGATCGAGCCGGCATCCGACCAGCGCCTGGTCGAGATCATCAATTCGCAATGCCAGCGCATGGATGGCATCGTGCAGAACGTGCTCGGCATGGCGCGCCGCGAGCGCGCACGCCCGGAAGCAATGGAACTGGCGTCGTGGTCGCACCATTTCGTTGCCGACTTCCACCATATCCAGCCCGACATGCGCGACGAATTGCGCGTCAGTGCGCCGAAAGGTTCCTTGCGCGCGATGATGGATCCGCAGCAGTTGCAGCAGATCGTGACCGTGCTGGTGCAGAACGCACTCGCCTACGGCCGCATGCCCGGCGAACCGGCGCGGGTGAGCCTGGTCGTGCATGCGAGCGATGACGAAAGCCAGGCACCATTGCTGGACGTGGTGGACCGCGGGCCCGGCATCCCCCCAAGCGTTGCCGAGCGCCTGTTCGAGCCGTTCTTCACCACCAGCGTGCATGGCACTGGCCTCGGCCTGTACATCGCGCGGCAACTTTGCGAAGCCAACCAGGGCAGCCTCGATTACATCCCGTTGCCGGGCGGCGGCTGTTGTTTCCGGATTGCCATGGCACGCACCGAGCCGCTGTCGCGCAGCGCGGCGGCCCTCTGAAGCTGGCCCGTTTCGCGCGCATCGGCTATGGTGATGGTGCGGGGGCATTGCAGCAGTTGGATCAGGACAGGCGGGGACGATGGCGAACGCGCGCAGCGCATTGGTAGTTGACGACGAGCGCGATATCCGCGAACTGCTGGTTCTCACGCTGGGACGCATGGGCTTGCGCGTGGATACCGCAGCCGACATCGCGAGTGCGCATGCGCACCTCGCCGAACAAACCTACGATTTGTGCCTGACCGACATGCGCCTGCCCGATGGCAGCGGGCTGGACCTGATCGCACATATCGCCAACCGCTACCCGGACACGCCGGTGGCGATGATCACCGCCTACGGCAATGTCGAAGCTGCAGTCGGCGCGCTCAAGGCCGGCGCATTCGATTTCGTTTCCAAACCGGTCGACCTGGCGGTGTTGCGCAAGCTGGTCGCCAATGCGCTGGAATTGCATGAGCAACGGCGCATCACCCCGGCCTCGACATCGGCTGCAGGCCTGACCGGCGAATCGGCGGTCATGCAGCAATTGCGGCAGACGATCGGCAAGCTCGCGCGCAGCCAGGCGCCGGTGTACATCGCTGGCGAATCCGGCTCGGGCAAGGAGCGCGTCGCCCGGCTCATCCACGAGCAAGGCCCGCGTGCGAACGGTCCGTTCGTGCCGGTCAACTGCGGCGCGATTCCCGCCGAATTGATGGAGAGCGAATTCTTCGGCCACAAGAAAGGCAGTTTCACCGGCGCGCACGTCGACAAGGACGGCCTGTTCCAGGCCGCCAATGGCGGCACCTTGTTCCTCGATGAAGTCGCCGAATTGCCGTTGCACATGCAAGTCAAATTGCTGCGCGTCATCCAGGAAAAATCGGTGCGCCCGGTCGGCTCGGCGACTGAACTGCTGGTGGACGTGCGCATCCTGTCGGCCACCCACAAGGATCTTGCGCTACTGGTCGAAGACAACCGCTTTCGCCACGATCTGTTCTACCGGCTCAACGTGATCGAGTTGCGCGTGCCGGCATTGCGCGAGCGCGCCGACGATCTTCCGCAACTCGTCGATTCGATCCTGCAACGCTTGTCGGCCGAAGCCGGCGAACAATTGCCGTTGCTCGACGACGACGCCATGCTGGCACTGCGCGATTACCCATTCCCCGGCAATGTGCGCGAACTCGAAAACATCCTCGAACGCGCGACCGCATTGTGCGAAGACGAGCAGATCCACCGCTCGGACCTGCGGCTGCCACCCGCACATGCCGTGCGCCAAGCCGCAGCGGCGGCCGCGCCCAGCAACCTGCGCGTCACCGGCGAGCATCCGGTGTTCCGCTTGCCGACCAGCAATGGCAATGGCAATGGCAATGGGAACAGCAACAGCAATGGCAACACCACCAGTGCCGACGGCTTGCCGAAACACCTGGAACAACTCGAACGCGAAGCCATCGTGCGCGCACTCGAGGAGTGCCGCTACAACAAGACCAAAGCCTCCGTGAAACTCGGCATCACCTTCCGCGCACTGCGCTACAAGTTGAAAAAACTGGGTATCGAATAACCCGTGCCCGTCGCAGCCGCTGCATGGTTCCATGACACCCGACGGCTGATCGCGTATCTCGCACTCTTGGCGGTCCTGCT
>JBDSVN010000052.1:0-4591 GCA_039927175.1 Lysobacteraceae bacterium
GCCAGTGGCATCCTCTGCGTCGACGAACGCCAGAGCACAAGCTCGGACCGGATTGTAGAGACGCGTTTAGTGGATGCCAGTGGCATCCACTGCGTCGAGGAACGCGTAAGCTCAGGCCGGACAAGGAAGCGCACGTGATAGTCATGTTTCCGCTTGAGCCATCAGCAGCAACCGCACAAGCCGCCATCACCGAAGAATTCGGCTACTTCTCCGACTGGGCCGAACGCTATCAGTACCTGATCGACCTCGGCCGCAAGTTGCCCGAGTTTCCGGATGATCTGAAAACCGAACAGCACCGCCTGCTCGGCTGCCAGTCGATGGTCTGGATCGTCGCTGGCGGCAACGCTCAACGTCTCGACTTCCGCGCCATCAGCGATTCGGCCATCGTCTCCGGCCTGGTCTTCCTGGCACTGCGCGTGTATTCGGGCCGCAGTGCCGAGGAAATCCTGGCGGCCGAACCGGATTACGTCGCATCCATCGGCCTCGCGAAGCACTTGTCGCCGACCCGCAACAACGGGCTGAGAGCCTTGCTGGACTTCATCAAGGATCAGGCACGCGCGGCGCTCGGCAAGGCGTAAAGCCTGCTGCCGATGTGCTGCAATGCGTCCGGCGCGCGAACCGACTTTGTCCTACACTCGAAACATCATGACCGACCCGACTCCAATCCAGGCAGGCAACGAAAGCGCACCGATCCCGAATTCGCGCAAGGCACTTGATGCACTGTTGAACCAGATGATCGAGCATCCAGAGCAGCATCTGGAAATCGCCGCCGACGTCGAGGCGCGTTTCGGACAGGACAAGGCCACCTTGATCATCGACATGAGCGGCTTTACCCGCACCACGCGAGCGCATGGCATCGTCTCGTTCCTGTTGATGATCCACCAGATGCACCGTATGTGTTGTCCGTCGATTGCCGCGCACGGTGGCAAGCTCGTCAAAACCGAGGCCGACAACCTGTTCTGCCTGTTCGACACAGTGACCGCCGCGCTCGCGGCGGCGCAAGACGTCGTGCATCGGCTGACGATGGTGAATTTCGTGCTGCCCGAAGACCGCCATTTGTATGCGTCGATCGGCATCGGCTACGGCCGCATTCTCAACATCGAAGACCACGACCTGTTTGGCGACGAGGTCAACTTGTCGTGCAAGCTCAGCGAAGACATCGCCGCGCGCAATGCGATCCTGCTGACCGAACAGGCGTATGCGCAATTGACTGAACCGAGCAGCAGCCTGGTCCAGCAGGAAGTCAGCGTCTCCGGGCTTGCGCTGGTGTACTACGAATTGGCCAATTGATGCGCTGATCGCTGACTACTGAAACAAAAAGCCCCGCATTGCGGGGCTTTCGTCGTCGCACTGATGATCAATGCTGCGATCAGTCGCCCATTTGTTTCTGGCGATGTTCCCAGCGTTCCTGCGCGTCGATGGTGCGTTCGGCGGTCAATCTCGCTTCGAGGCGATCCAGCCCGATCTCGTCGCCGGTGTCAACGCAATAACCGTAGATGCCGTCGTCGATGCGCTTGAGTGCATCGTCGATCTTGCCGATCAACTTGCGATAGCGATCGCGCGTGCGCAGTTCCAGCGAATTCTCGGTTTCGCGGGTTGCGCGCTCGGCTTCGTCGCCGACATCGCGCACTTCTTCCTTGAGGTTCTCGATGGTCTGCTTGGATTCCTCAACCAGATCCGCACGCCATGCATGCAGGCGCTGGCGGAAATATTCCATCTGGTTCGCATTCATGTACGACTCTTTCGCCGAGGGCTTGTAGCCCTTGGGCAGCACGATGCCGGTTTGCACAGCGACGATCGGAATGATTTTTTCCGGAACGTTGCCACGCACGACCGCCTTGGCGCGCGCACCTTGCGGACGCACTGCGACCGGGGGTGCAACCGGCTCGGGCTTGGCTGGCGCAACAGGCTGCTGTTTCGCCTTGCCTTTCTTGGCCGGAGCAGCAGCCGGCGCATGAATGGCTTCCACGGCATGCGGCTTGGACGTTGCCGTCTTTGCGGCCTGCTTCACGACCGGTGCGGCTTTCGCAGCAGTCTTTTTGGCAGGTACGGACTTGGTTGCAGCTGGTTTGGTTGCAGCTGGCTTGGCTGGAGCTGATTTCTTTGCCGTAACAGCCTTCTTCGCAACAACCTTTTTCGCAACAACCTTTTTCGCTGCCGGTTTCTTCGCCGCAACGACTTTCTTCGGCGCTGGCTTCCTGGCAGCGGCTTTTTTCGCAACCGGCTTCCTGGCGACCGGCTTTTTCGCAACCGCCTTGGCCGCCGGCTTCTTCACTGCGGTTTTTTTGGCAGCTGAATGCGCTGGCTTCTTCACTGGCTTGGCGGCTGGCTTGGCTTTCGCGGCGGGCTTGGCTGCCTTCTTCGCAGCGGGCTTGGCGGCTTTCTTGACGGGTTTCTTGGCAACCACGTTGGGCGATTCCTGATGTTGTGCCGATCAATCGGCCTGGCGGAGGTGCGGTAAAGCAGCGGAGTGTTATAGCCTAGTCGGGTGACAGCGGCAACTTGCATCCGCCGCCGGGAGTATCGGTGAACCCGTTCAAATCGCTGGTTCTGTTGCTGCTGCGTGGCTACAAGCGCCTGCTCAGCCCATTGCTGGGCACGAATTGCCGGTTTTACCCGAGCTGCTCGACGTATGCGATGCAGGCGGTCGAACGCTTCGGCGTGATGCGCGGTGGCTGGCTGGCTGCGAAGCGCATTGCGCGCTGCCAGCCGCTGCACCCGGGCGGCGTCGATCCTGTTCCCGAGCACGCTCCCTCGCCCTGCCGCCACCATTCCCACGACTGAGCCGCCATGACCGACATCCTGATTATCAACGCCGAACTGGTCAACGAAGGCCGTCGCCTCCACGCCGACCTGCGCATCCACGCAGGCCGCATCGAGGCCATCGCGCCATCGCTCGCCGCAGGCGCCAATGAAACCGTGATCGATGCGGCTGGAAAATGGCTGCTTCCGGGCGTGATCGACGCACAAGTGCATTTCCGCGAACCAGGCATGGAATACAAGGGCGGCTTCGATACCGAGCCAGCGGCAGCGGTCGCAGGAGGCGTCACCAGCTTTCTCGACATGCCGAACACAAAGCCGCCGACACTCGACAACGACGCGCTTGAAGCCAAGTACGCGCTCGCCGCCGGCCGGTCGCGCGCCAATTTCGGTTTTTATCACGGGGCCAGCAACGACAATCTTGATGCGATCCGCCGCATCGATCCGAAAACCACGCCGGGCCTGAAGATTTTCATGGGCGCATCAACCGGCAACATGCTGGTGGACGACCCGAAAGTGCTCGAAGGCATGTTTTCCGAATGCCCGACGCCGATCATTACCCATTGCGAAGACACGCCGATGATCGAGGCGGCGCTGGCCGAGGCGCGCACCATCTACGGCGACAACATTCCGATCGACCTGCACGGCGAAATCCGTTCGCGTTTCGCCTGCATCAAATCGACTGAACTTGCGATGTCGCTGGCGCGGCGCTTCGGCACCTCGCTGCACGTGCTGCACATCACCACCGCCGAGGACTTGCAGTTGTTTACGCCTGGTCCGCTGATCGATGCGACCGGCAAGATGAAGCAGATCACCGCCGAAACCTGCATCCATTTTCTGCATTTCGCGCGCCCGGATTACGCGCGATTCGGCAACCTGATCAAGTGCAATCCGGCGATCAAGGAGACCTCCGACCGCGCCGCGATCATCCGCGCCGTGGCCGAGGATCGCGTCGATGTGCTCGCGACCGACCACGCCCCGCACACATGGGAAGAGAAGCAGCAGCCATACATGACCGCGCCTTCAGGCTTGCCGCTGGTGCAGGATTTCCTGGTCCTCGCCATGCAGAAAGTGCGCGATGGCCATTTCAGCATCGAACATCTCGTGCAGAAAATCTGTCACGCGCCGGCGCAACGTTTTGACATCGCCGAACGCGGCTTCCTGCGCGAAGGTTATTGCGCGGACTTGACCCTGGTCGATCCAAACGGCGGTACCGAAATCACCCGAGAGCGCATTCTTGCGAAATGCGGATGGTCGCCATTCCTCGGTGAGCGCTTCGATGCGCACGTCGCAATGACCTTCGTCAATGGTGAACTTGCATGGGATGGAAACAAGCTCGTCGGCGCTCCGCTCGGCCAGCGCCTGGCTTACGCGCGATGAAGGCATGCGTCGTGCTGGCAAGTGCGTTGTTGCTCGTAGCATGCGCGACGACCACGCCGACAACCACCTCGTCCAGCACGGCCACGCATCCGGAAACACATGTGCAGGAATCGGTCGAACACATTCCGCAAAGCGTGCCACAGGGCAGTCTCGTCATCGGACGCGTCGCGCCGGGCAGCCGGGTATGGCTGAGGGATTTATTGCCACCGGGGGCGATTCCGATCCGCGCACCGTACACGCAGTTGCGCGTGAGCAGCGATGGTTATTTCGTATTCGGCGTGGGCCGCGACGAAACCGAAACACGCAGCGTGCTGGTCGCACCGCCACGCGCAGTCGACAGTGCGCCATTCAATCCTGTCGCACCACTGGCGCAGGACGCCGTGCCACACGCCATCGCGATCGTGCCGCGCAAATTCACTATCGAGAACATCACCGGTGTTCCCGAAAATAC
>JBDSVN010000053.1:0-3259 GCA_039927175.1 Lysobacteraceae bacterium
GGTATTGGCCTCGACGAAGACACCGCCGCATTCATCGCACCCGACAACACGCTCGAAGTAGAAGGCAGCGGCGCAGTGACCGTGGTGGATGCCGACGGACTGGAGTTTTCGTCGATGGCCGAAGCCAGCCTCAGCCAGCCTGTCTGCCTGCTCGGTCTGAAGGTGCATATCCTTGTCGAGGGCGCGACCTTCAACCTGCACACGCGCGCCGCTTCGGCGGGTAAGCTGGCGGGCAAATAACACGCGTGCGGCAAATGAAGCGCAGCGCAAGGCAATCGTTCAGGGGAAACAGAAACACGCACGTCAGGTAATACGATCGCAATCAGTCTGGGGGAAGACACCATGCGCATTCTTGACCGCTCGGTCTATCAGGGCCCATCGCTCTACGCCCACTTTCCGGTCATCCGGCTGGAGCTTGATCTGGGCGCGCTGGAAAACTGGCCGACCAGCAAACTCGGTCCGGCTTTCGTTGATGGATTGCTTGATGCGCTGCCCGGATTGCGCGAACACGGTTGCTCGTATGGCGAGCCAGGTGGTTTCGAACGGCGCATGCGCGAAGGCGAGGGCACCTGGCTCGGGCATGTGCTCGAGCACACCGCTATCGAAATGCAGAACGTTGCCGGCGCGAACGTCACCTTCGGCAAGACCCGCAGCATCAGCGAGGATCGTCCTGGCGTTTACACCGTTGTCTACGAATACGCGCAGCGCGAGGAAGGCATTGCCGCTGGCGAGCTGGCAATGAAACTGCTGTGTTCGCTGCTACCCAAGGAACTGCAACCCGCCGGCAGCGTGCCCGACGATTTCAACTGGACGACGGCACGCGATGCTTTCATCCGTTATGCGCAACGGCGTGCACTCGGGCCTTCCACTGCATCGTTGGTGAAGGCGGCCGAAAATCGCGGCATTCCGTGGTTGCGCATGAACGACCAGTCACTGGTGCAACTCGGCCACGGCAAGTACCAGCAACGCATCCAGGCGACGGTGACCGGCAAAACGCCGCACATTGCGGTCGAGCTTGCCAGCGACAAGGAAGAGACCAACAAGATCCTCGGCGCGCTCGGCCTGCCGGTGCCGCGACAGGATCTGGTGCAATCAGCTGACGGCGCAGCGCGCGCAGCGCGCAGCCTCGGCGGACTCGTCGTCACCAAACCCTATAACGGCAACCACGGTCGCGGCATCACGATCGGAATTTCTGGCGACGAGGATGTGCGCGCGGGATTCGCCGCCGCGCACGAGCATTCGCGTTCGGTGATCGTCGAAACCTTTGTCGCCGGCGACGACCATCGTCTGCTGGTCGTCAATGGCGAACTCATCGCCGCGACCAAGCGCACACCCGGCCATGTCGTCGGCGATGGCACGCACACGATCGCGCAACTCGTCGACGTGGTGAATCAGGATCCGCGTCGTGGCGTCGGCCACGAGAAAGTGCTCACCCGCCTTGAACTCGACGCGCAAGCGAACATGATGATGGCGCGCGTGGATTACAGCGCCGACTCGATTCCGAAAGCCGACGAGGTTGTGTACCTGCGTTCGACCGCGAACCTGTCCACCGGCGGCACCGCGACCGATGTCACCGACATCATCCATCCGGACAACCGCGACATGGCGGTGCGTGCGGTGCGCGCGATCGGGCTGGATGTCGGCGGCGTCGATTTCATTTCGCCGAACATCGCCGAGAGCTATAAATCCATCGGCGGTGCAATCTGCGAGATCAACGCAGCACCCGGCTTCCGCATGCATGTCGCGCCCAGCACCGGCACGCCGCGCGACGCCGCCGGGCCAGTTGTCGACATGCTGTTTCCGCCGGGCACGCCGTTCAAGGTGCCGATCGCCGCGATCACCGGCACTAACGGCAAAACCACGACCGCGCGCATGCTCGCCCACATCACCAAGATGGCCGGCTACACGCCAGGGCTGACGACCACCGACGGCGTCTACATCGATGGCCAACGCACGGTGGAAGGCGACATGACCGGGCCGGTTTCGGCGCGCATGGTGCTGGCCGATCCACAGATCGATATCGCGATTCTCGAAACCGCGCGCGGTGGTCTGCTACGTGCTGGCATGGCAGTGCGCCACGTCGATGTCGGCGCGGTGTTGAACGTGCAGTCCGATCATCTCGGCCTGAAAGGCATCGATACGCTGGAGCAACTGGCCGAAGTCAAACGTATCGTCGTGGAAGTCGCGACCGAATGCGCCGTGCTCAATGCCGACGATCCGAACGTGTTGAAAATGTCCGGCTACACCGACGCGAAAACGATCTGCTACGTGACGATGAATCCAGCCCATGCGCTGGTGCGCGAACACATCCGCGCCGGTGGTCGCGCCTGCGCGCTCGAAGCGGGCGTCAACGGCCAGATGATCACGCTGTACGACAAGGGCAGCCATATTCCGTTGTTGTGGACGCATCTGATTCCGGCCACGCTCGAAGGCCGCGCGTTGCACAACGTGCACAACGCGATGACGGCGGCCGCTGTCGCCTTCTCGCTGGGCATCAAGCTCGATGCAATTCGCCAGGGCCTGCGCACGTTCGACACCACGTTCTTCCAGGCGCCGGGTCGGATGAACGTGTTCAACGAGCATCCGTTCAAGGTGTTGTTCGACTACGGCCACAACGCGCACGCCGTCTCGGTCATGACCGACCTCGCCCAGCGTCTCGATGTGACCGGTCGTCGCATCGTCGTCCTCGCCGGGCCTGGCGATCGCCGTGACGAGGATCTGCATGCGATCGCCGATGCCGTCGCCAACCGCTTCGACCACTATGTGTGCCGACGCGACGATTCGCTGCGTGGTCGCGATGGCGACGAGGTGCCGTTGATCATGTCGAGGCGCCTGCTCGCAGCCGGCGTCAATGTCGATGCGATTTCGGTCATTCCCGACGAGCAGGAAGCGATCGAGGCCGCGTTGCGCATGTCGTTGCCGGGCGATCTGCTGCTGGTCTTCGCCGATGCGCTCGTGCGCTCGTGGAAGCAGATCATCAAGTTCCGCCCCGAAGGCGTCGCCGAGCCGCGCGCGGTGGCGATGCCGGTGATCAGCGAGCAGGCCGAGGTCGAACCGGTCTTCGACGAATCGAGCTTCGCGGCGATGGGCGGTGTCGTGCGTGACGAGCGCGGTATCCACCTGTCACGGGAGACCGAAGACTGAGCACGCCGCCGGCTCTCCCGTTCGAGGACTCGCGCCGCCTCACCGGATCCAACCTCTACTTCCGCGAAGCCGGCGTCGTGCTAGAAGCGGTCGGCGCGATTCCCAATGGCGAGAA
>JBDSVN010000054.1:0-6245 GCA_039927175.1 Lysobacteraceae bacterium
GATTTCTTCAAGGCGCTCGACAAGCTCCTGCAACAGACCAACCCAGCGATACTGCGCGACTACATGCGCCTGCGCCTCGTGGACAAGTACGCATCCACACTCAGCAAGGCGTTCGACGACGAACACTTCCGGTTTTACGGAGAGATTTTGTCCGGACAGAAGGAACAGCGCCCGCGCTGGAAGCGCGTACTCGATGCCGAAGGCGATGCGATGGGCATGGTGCTCGGCAAGATCTTCGTCGAGAACTATTTTCCGGCCGCGGCGAAGAAACGCTATAGCGACATGGTGGAAGCGATCCGTTCTGCCTACCACGACCGCATCGAAAAACTCGACTGGATGAGCGCGGAAACAAAGACCAAGGCGCTGCAGAAACTCGCCGCGATCACGCCCAAGGTTGGTTACCCGGACAAGTGGAAGGACTACAGCTCGCTCAACATCGGCAAAGTATCGTATTGCCGGAACATGATGAATGCCGCGCTCTGGCATTTCTACGACGAGGCCGCAAAGCTCGACAAGCCGGTCGATCGCAGCGAATGGGAGATGACGCCGCAGACCTACAACGCCTATTACAACCCGTCGAACAACGAGATCGTGTTGCCGGCCGCCATCTTCACCGTCCCCGGCGTGCCGGATGCGCAGGTTGATGATGCGGTCGCCTACGGTTATGTCGCGGCGAGCACGATTGGCCACGAGATCACCCACGGTTTCGATGACGAAGGGCGCCAGTTTGATGCGGCCGGCAATCTTGTCGACTGGTGGACTGCCGAGGATGCGAAGAAATTCCAGCAGCACGCCGAACAGATGGTGAAGGAATTCGACGCCTACGAACCGCTGCCCGACCTGCACATCAACGGCAAGGCCAGCCTTGGCGAGAACATCGCCGATTACGGCGGATTGCTGCTGGGCCTGGATGCATTCAAGAAAACCGAGCAATACAAGAAGGGCGAGAAAATCGGCGGACTCACACCGATACAGCGCTACTTCCTCGGTTACGCGCTCGGCTGGATGTCGCAGCAACGCGAACAACGCCTGCGTTCGCGCCTGCTCGCCGACGTCCACGCACCGGCGAAATGGCGCGTACTTGGGCCGCTGTCGAACATGCCGGAATTCTACGAAGCGTTCGGGATCAAGCAGGGCGACCCGATGTGGCGCCCGGAAAGCGAGCGTGTGCATATCTGGTAAGCATGACGGCATGCCTGCGGTGCATGCCTTGAAATGCCATGCGGCGCTGGCTAGCCGCACGTTACGCCGCTGTCGCCAGTTGCGGCAAACACTGGCATGCTTTGGTCATGCTCAATGATCCTGCACAATCTTCACGGCAGCGTTTGCGTCCCGCAGCGCTGTTGATCGTGCTTGCTGTCGGCATCGCATTGATCGTCGGTGTGCTGTTGCTCGGCCCGGTCAGCCAGCGCTTCGATTGCTCGCGGAACGATGGCGAACGTTCCTGCGCAATGGTCGATCGCTATGTGTTTTCCGCAAAGAACGTCGCGCAATTTCCCGAGGCGAACATCGCTGCGGTCGAGGTGGAGGATTCGCATTCGCACGGCGCGCGAAATGCAGCGCCATTTTCCAGCGTGATGCTGGTTCTTGGTGATGGAACGCGCTATCCCGTCGCGTCGTATCCACTGCATTCGGATGCGTCGGATGCAGCATCGCGATTGCGTGGCTATCTGGCCGATCCGCACGCGCAGGCGTTTGCCTTTGGCGGCCATCCGCTGATCGAGATGCTGGCTCTCTTCGTTGCGATACCAGTCTTGCTGGTTGGCCTGCTGTTTGGCCTCGCACGCTTCATCAAGAAGCGGCGAAGCATGAACTGAGGCGTGACCAACATCGTCGCTCGAAGCAATGCGAAGTACTGTGCAGGCACGCAGCAAGCGCCGCGCCCATCGCCACGATCGGCAGCAGGAACAGCGCGGCGCGACAAATCAATTGTTGGAAGCGACGACCGGGCGCCGAACGGACGTTGTTCGATGCAATGATCGTTACAACAAATCCCCACCTGCCGACAGCAGATGTTCGATGCGATCGCCGAGCCCGCCGATTTCCAGCACAAGGCGATCGATTTCAGCGGCATCCAGGCAATCGTAGGGACGGTTTTCGCACAGTTGCAGGTAAGGTACGCCGTCGAGTGGGCTGATCGCGAGGTAGCCGACCGCGCTTTCCCAATTGAATGCCAGCGCACGCTTGAGATCGACGCCGGT
This sequence comes from Lysobacteraceae bacterium, assembly GCA_039927175.1. Taxonomy (GTDB): domain Bacteria; phylum Pseudomonadota; class Gammaproteobacteria; order Xanthomonadales; family Xanthomonadaceae; genus SZAS-103. The sequence continues at coordinate 2,202 of JBDSVN010000054.1, forward strand.
CGTCGGCGCGAGCACGGTGCTGACGCGCACGTACTTGCGGTGGTCCTCGTCCTCGAGTTCGGCAAGGTAGATGCTCTGGTGGCGGCGTCCCTCGTCCAACGACAGATGCACGCAAATCAGGTACGGCTCGTTGCTGGTGAGCTTGTAGCGCGCGAGCAGGTGGCCGCGGATTTGTTCGAAGTTGAGCATGACGGCTCCGCGAGTGATGATCCTTATGCTAACCCTGTGCATCCGGTGACACCTAATGCCACGCAATCCATCCAGTGCACGCAGCCGACCTGCCCTCAAGGCAACAATCCAGCGCGCTGCGCCCAAACCAATGTCGGCGAAAACGGCAATGATGCGCATCCACAAGGCGATCCGGGCGATTCCGGTTGGAAGCGTCGCCGGTTACGGTGTGATCGCACAGCGCGCCGGCTTGCCGGGCCGGGCGCGGCTGGTCGCACGAATACTGTCGAACAACGACGATCCAACCCTGCCGTGGCATCGCGTGCTGCGCAGCGATGGGCGCATCGCATTTCCACCAGATTCGGAAGATTTCGCCGAGCAGATCCAGCGCCTGCGCGCCGAGGGCGTGATCGTCGAGTCTGGCCGCGTGCGCGGAATCCCGCGCGCTGGCAATGATCTGGATGCGCTGGTCTGGGCGCCGGCGCGTCGCTGAACCAATGGATGATTGCCGGGGGGCAGCAAGGCTTCGTACAGCGAACCGTGAGGCAATGCCGGTATCATGGCGGCCTGATTGCACGGAGTGCGCATGTTCAACCATTTGCCGAAAGCCACCCAAGCCTTGTTGTGGATCAATGGTGGCATCTTCCTGTTGCAGTCATTGCTCGATCCGAACTTCGTCCATCTCGCCACGTTCATGCTGTGGCCGATGAGTGGCGATACGTCGCTGCTCGATCCAACTGGCTTGTCTGCGGGCCTGAGCTTCATGCCGTGGCAGTTGCTGACCTACGGCTTCCTGCACGAGAACATCGGGCATATTTTCTTCAACATGTTTGCGCTGCTGATGTTCGGTGCGCCGCTGGAATATACGTGGGGCACGCAGCGCTTCATCACCTATTACCTGGTCTGCGTCGTCGGCGCTGGATTGACCTATCTGGCGTGGGCAGCGCTGATGCACATCAACGCGCCCGTGCTCGGTGCATCCGGCGGTGTCTTCGGGCTGCTGCTTGCCTACGGCATGTTGTTCCCGAAGCAACGCATCATGCTGTTGTTCCCGCCGATTCCGATGAGTGCGCGCACCCTGGTTATTGGTTACGGAGCGGTTGAGTTGCTACTCGGCGTGACCGGCATCGGCGGCAACATCGCCCATTTTGCGCATCTGGGCGGCATGTTGTTCGGCTGGCTGTTGATCCGCTACTGGCGCGGGCAGCCGCCGTTCAACAAGCGGCCGCGTGGTGGCAGCATCCGCCACTGACGCATCAACGCCAAATCGACATCGGCGCCTTGAGTTGCAGCGGTTGCCCAGCCTTGCATGCATAGGTTTTGCCGAACTCCGGAACATTCGCAAACACGCCGTTGACGCGGTATTTCGCGGGCGCACGTACCGATGTGCTGGCTTCAGCGGTCGCGGTGTCTGCCGCAGTGTTGCGCTCCCAGACGTTTGCATAGGCTTCGAAGAAACGCTGCTCCGGTGATGGCGTTATGGTTTTTGGCAAGGTTCGCGCTGTCGATGCTGGCCGGCCATGCGCATCTTTGGCGGGTACTACGTGCGCGTCCGTGTGTAGTGACTTGAACGCAGCCAGGGCAAGTTCGACGCCTGCAAGATCGGCGAGGTTTTCGTCACGAGTCTGGTGGCCGTTGACCTTCACTTCGCCCTGTGCCGGATAGTTGTCGTATTGCGTGATGATCGGTGCAGTGCGCTGTTCGTAGGCGGCCGATGTCGCCGGCGTCCACCAATCGTGCAATTGGCCGTCAGCATCGATGGTGCGGCCCTTGCTGTCGAATGCGTAATGGAGCTGGTGTCCGATCAACGCGCCGAGCGCGCCGAAATGTTGTGCATCATCGGCATTCGGATCGAACACTGGCGGTTGCAGGAAAGCGGCGGTGACCACCACGCGATTCTGCACGAGGTCGTACGACACATCCGGAACCTGCGCGGGCACTGGCCAGCGGCGTGTGCTGGTGCGTTTGCCGATGTCGGCCATGTCGCGTTGATGGCGCCAGCCCGCGATCGCGAGCATGTCGGATCCGAAGTTGCTGGCGAGCGTGAGTCCATTCACCGGCGGATTGTACGAAGGCTCGCCGATCTCGATGCGCAGCTTGTCGAACTTCGCCAGCGCAGCCGTGCGCGTCGGCTCGTCCATCCAGGTGTTGTGTTCGAGCGCAGCCTTGAGCGCCGCACGGACGCCATCGGCGACGCGTGTCGCCGCATCCTTTGCGGCTTGCGGTAAATAGCGCTGCGCATAGGCATGGCCCATCGACACACCGAGTGCGCGATCGACCGCATCGAGCACGATTTGCGCACGATCGCGCGGTTGCTGCGTGCCGGCCAGTACGCGCTCGTAGAGCTGGAAATGCGCATCCTGGAATCCACGCGACAGATACGGCGCCAAAGCGTTTGCGGCGTGGAAACGCAGGTACGCCTGCCATTGTTCGACCGGAACGCTGGTGAGCAAACCATCTGCAGTCTGGAAAAATCCGGTGTGCGCGAGCGAGATATGGTCATCGTCGGCGTGCTGGACGCGCAGGAATCTGTCGAATGCGAGATTCGGATATGCCTTCTTCAATTCGGCCAGCGAAACCGGTCGATAGGCATTGTTTGGATCGCGCAGTTGCAGCAGCGACAGCGATGCCTGCGCGAGCTGCATTTCGATGGAGAGAACCCAGCCTGACTCGACCGATACCTTGTCTGCCGGCCTGCCGGATAATTGCAGGATGGTTTCGATATAGCTGCGATAGCGGCCGAGCAGGGCGCGCGTATCGGGATCAGTGCGCGTGTAGTAATCGCGATCGGGCAGGCCAAGCCCGCCCTGGTTCGCGTAGCCGAGCTGGCGATCGAAATCCTTCAGGTCCACATCGGCGGAAAAATTGAACAACACCGGCACGCCAGCGGCATGCAAGTCGGCAATCGCCGCTGGAACGTCACGGGGTTTCTTGATTTTCGCGATGCGGTCGAACAATGGCTGCAGCGGAGTCGCGCCTGCTGCATCGACAGCTGCCTCGTTCATGCCATCGGTCCACAGCGTGCCGAGCGCACGTTCGGCATCACGGGACGGATTGCGCGCAAAATCCTCAAGCAACGCGCGCTCCTGCTGGCGTGCGTTCGAGACCATCGCGTCGAATGCCGATACGCTGCCGGCAGCTGGCGCGGGGTGCGCCTTCAGCCATGCACCATCGGCCAATTCGTAGAAATCGTTGCATGGCGACACGGAGGCTGCCGCAGGAACCGGCTTGGTTTTTTGCTGTTTCGATTTGGTTGCCGCATCGGCGGTTGCATCCAATCCGATGATCAAGAACGGAACCAGCAGCAAGGCAAGACGTGGCGAGGCGTGGCGTGTATGCAGCATTTGTTGACTCCCATGCGGACGCCGCAGTGTAGCAAGCAGATGCGTGTTGCCATTCTGGTTGCATTGCCGGTGTTCAGCATGTCGCCATGCTCCTGGTGCCAGATTGCATGGTGCTTGCGGATGCGTGGCACATGCAGGATATTGCGCGCCACGCATGCGAGGCCGTGTGCGATGTCCCGTCAACGGAGATGGAGCGATGATGTTGAACGCAAACGGATCGTTCGATGTGCAACTCGTTCCGCAGGCGGCCGACGATGCCACCGGTGGCGCGGCAATCGGCAGGATGTCGATCGACAAGCGCTTCCACGGCGAACTCGATGCAACCAGCAAGGGCCAGATGCTCGCGCATCGCACCAGCACCCATGGATCGGCGGGCTATGTCGCGATGGAAATCGTCAACGGATTACTGCACGGGCGCAGTGGCACGTTCGTCCTGCAGCACAGCGGCACGATGGATCGCGGTGATGCGCAACTGGCACTGGCCGTGGTGCCGGATTCTGGTACCGGTCAGTTGACTGGTCTTGCGGGCCGG
>JBDSVN010000055.1:0-3026 GCA_039927175.1 Lysobacteraceae bacterium
GAGCGCTACATGGGTTGGGCCGCGCAGAACGTCGCCGAGAGCGGCGGCTCGCTGGCGGTCAGCCATGACATCGAAAGCGCCTACACTGGCGCCGACGTGGTCTACGCCAAGAGTTGGGGCGCGTTGCCGTATTTCGGCAATTGGGCGCCGGAAAAACCCATCCGTGACCAGTTCAAGCACTTCATCGTCGACGAAACCAAGATGGCATTGACCAACAATGGTGTGTTCTCGCATTGCCTGCCGCTACGCCGCAACGTCAAGGCGACCGATGCGGTGATGGATTCGCCGCAGTGCATCGCGATCGACGAGGCCGAGAACCGCCTGCATGTGCAGAAGGCCATCATGACTGCGCTGGTGTTGCAATGATCAAGGAATCGACTGGAATGAATGACATCGTCCTCGCCTTCTCCGGTGGTCTCGACACCAGCTTCTGCGTTCCATGGTTGATCGAACGCGGCTATCACGTGCACACCGTGTTTGCCGATACAGGCGGCGTGAATACCGACGAACGTGCGTACATCGAAGCACGCGCAGTTGAACTCGGTGCAGCTTCGCATCTCACCGTCGATGGAGGGCCAGCACTGTGGCGGGAATTCGTGGTGCCGTTCGTGATGGCAGGCGAGGGCTACCAGGGCCAATATCCGTTGCTGGTATCCGATCGTTACCTGATCGTCGAAGCGGCGCTGCAGCGTGCCAATGAACTCGGCACAAAGCTCATCGCGCACGGCTGCACCGGCATGGGCAACGACCAGGTGCGCTTCGACCTGAGCGTCAAGGCGCTCGGCGATTACACGATCGTTGCGCCGATCCGCGAGATCCAGAAGGAACACACGCAGACGCGCGCTTACGAGCAGCAATACCTTGAACAACGCGGCTTCGGCGTGCGCGCAAAGCAGAAGGCCTACACGATCAACGAAAACCTGCTCGGCCTGACCATGTCCGGCGGTGAGATCGATCGCTGGCTGGCACCGGGCGAGGGCGCACGCGGCTGGTGTGCGCCGCGCGTCGAATGGCCGCAGGAAGCCTTGCGCCTACAGATCGGATTCGAGCACGGCGAAGCGGTGTCGCTGGATGGCGAACGCATTGATGGTCACGCTTTGCTCGCGAAACTCAATCGCGAATTTGCGCGCTACGGCGTCGGTCGTGGCCTCTATACCGGCGACACAACGATCGGTTTGAAAGGCCGCATTGTGTATGAAGCACCGGGATTGATTGCCTTGCTCGCAGCGCATCGCGCGCTCGAGGAAGCCGTACTCAGCAAGGCGCAAAACCGCTTCAAACCCGATGTTTCCAGGCAATGGGTGGAGCTGGTTTATGAAGGTTTTTTCCATGACCCATTGAAGGCAGACCTTGAGGCTTACCTGCATTCGAGCCAGCGTTGCGTCAACGGCACGGTGACGTTGGAAACGCAGGGAGGCAACGTGCACGCGGTCGCCGTCGAATCGCCGCACATCCTGCATGCGAAAGGCGCAACCTATGCGCAGTCGGCGGAATGGGGAGTGGCTGAGGCGGAAGGTTTCATCAAGTTGTTCGGGATGAGTTCGACATTGTGGGCCGAGATCAACAGGCACAAAGCCGACAAGGGCAACGCTCATGCTGGATGAGGTTCTCTGCCATCTTGAAAAGCTGGTGGCGTTCGATACGCGCAATCCACCGCGCCAGATCGATGGCGGCGGCATCTTCGAATACATCCGCACACAGTTGCCTGATTTTTGCGTCGAAGTGACCGATCACGGTGATGGCGCGGTCTCGCTGCTCGCCGTGCGCGGCAATCCAACGCGACTGTTCAATGTGCATCTGGATACGGTGCCCGATTCGCCAGGTTGGAGCGCCGATCCGTTTGGCTTGCGCGTCGATCATGCCCGCGCTGTCGGATTGGGCGCTTGCGACATCAAGGGTGCCGCGGCTTGCCTACTCGCGGCCGCACAAGCAACGAAAGGCGATGCCGCATTCTTGTTCAGCTCCGACGAGGAAGCAAACGATCCGCGCTGCATCAGCGCTTTCCTTGCACGCGATCATGGTTTCCGCGAAGCGATCATCGCCGAGCCGACGCACTGCGAAGCGGTGCTCGCGCATCGCGGCATTGCATCGGTGCAGATGAAGTTCATCGGCACGGCCGGCCATGCGTCGGATGCGCACGCAGTGGATGCCAGCGCGGTGCATCAGGCGATGCGTTGGGGCGGAAAAGCGCTGGATTTCGTAGCCTCCGAGGCGCATCGCCGCTTCGGTGGATTGAGTGGCCTGCGCTTCAACATCGGACGCATTGAAGGCGGCATCAAGGCGAACATGATTGCACCGTCGGCCGAATTGCGTTTCGGATTCCGCCCGCTGCCATCGCAGGATATCGATGCGCTGCATGCGACGTTCCGCAACTTCGCGGTTGCATCTGCGCTTGCGCAGTACCAGGAAACATTTCGTGGCCCGTCACTTCCTGCAGGCGAAGCCTCCGATGCAGAGAACCGGCGGCTGCAAGCGCGCGATCTTGCCGATGCGCTCGGCCTTTCGATTGGCAATGCAGTCGATTTCTGGACCGAAGCCGCCTTGTTTTCGCAAACCGGGATGACCGCTCTCGTGTACGGATCAGGCGATATCGCGCAGGCGCACAGTGCCGACGAATGGGTTGCGCTCGAGCAACTTCAGACTGCGGCATCCACCTACCGACGTCTGCTGGAGCACTAACCAATGAACATCATGTTGCAGTTCCCGAACGCCCTTGCTGGCGATCAGGGGATTCTTCCACCACCAGTGCACTGAGCCACGCCTGACCATGACCGATCTGCGCACCACCATCGTTCGCCTGCTGTCCAACATGGCCAGCGCGAAGGAGATCCAGCTTTACCTCAAGCGCTTCGCGCGACTCGACGCGGCGCGCTTCGCCATGGTCAAGGTCGGCGGCGCAATCCTGCGCGACGAACTTGAATCGCTGGTGTCCTCGCTCGCATTTCTCCAGCAAGTCGGATTGACGCCAATCGTGTTGCATGGCGCTGGTCCGCAGCTTGACGAGCAATGCTCCTCTTCCGGTATCG
>JBDSVN010000056.1:0-2708 GCA_039927175.1 Lysobacteraceae bacterium
CGGTTCCGGCTTCGGCGATCAGGCAACCGCGCTGCTCGAATGTCTCCGCGATGGCCCCGGCAAGTCGCGCCTGCGCCGGACGCGGCATGTAACCGGCAAGCTGTTCGGCGAGAGGGCCGCCATCGGCGAGAGCAGCGCGCGTGCGTTCTGCAAGTGACAAGACTAATACCGCGCCGGGGCCGTGATCGTGCATGCAGCAACCTTTTCGATCGCAGCCTGCGCACCTGCATCATCGCCACGCTGGAGTCGCACGAAACGCAATGTCGTCCAGTTGCGCCGGCACAGCGATCCGAGTTTCGGGCCGCGATCGAAGGACATCTGCGCGAAGGTCTCTGCCTGCGTCCAGTCTTTCAGATACAAGGCTTCTTCCGCAGCCAGTTGCAGCAATGCCGGATCATCCGGCACCAGTTTCAATGCCTGCGCGAGCGCCTGCGCGGCACCGCTGTAATCGGATTGTGCTTCAAGCTGCGCTGCGTGCGCGCGCAAATCCTCCACCTGTGGATCGCGCAGCGGTTTCACGTCGAGTGCATCCGGCGCAACGCCGGCAGCGCGCACCTGCGCGACCATGTCGTGTGGTGTCGGCAATTCGCGCAGGTTGCCAGGCGGTGTTGGCGGGGCGCCCGAACATCCGGTGAGAACCGCGACGAGTACGACGCATGCTGTGCTTCGTGCGATCGACCATTTCGTCATTACTGTTTTTCCTTCACTGGCGCCGGCGGTTGTGGCGGCGGCGGTTGCGCCTGGTTGGCGTCATTCGGTACGCGCACCCAGCCCTGGCTGTTGCCCGGCGCTGGCGTGCCGGATGGAGAATTCACATCGTCGGCATTGGGCACGCGAATCCATCCATCACCGTTTGCCGGATCGATTCCAGCATCGCAAGGCACCGGTCCTGGCGGCACGAAGCCCTGCACAAATGCAAAGTGGCGCGCACCCGGACAACTCGCATCCACGCTCGCGAATTGGGTCGGACTGATCCATGCCCATTGCATGCCCTGGCTACTCACCGTCAGCGGTGCGCTCGGCAATTTCTTGAACAGATTGGCCCAGACCTTCAGCGCTCCGGTCGCACCGTACAAACCGGTTTCCGCGTTCTGGTCGTTGCCGACCCAGACCACCGCGAGATGGCTGCCGGTGAATCCAGCGAACCAGCTGTCGCGGCTGTCGTTGCTCGTGCCGGTTTTGCCGGCGGCTTGCAGGAAACCGAGGCCGTCACCTTGCAGCGAGTGCGCAGTACCAGCCACGACGACGCGCTGCATCGCCAATGTCACCAGTCGCGCCGCCAGCGCATCGCCGGATTGTGCCGCCTCAGGCGTACTGTCGTAGCGTTTGACCAGCGCGCCGTGTTCGTCAAGCACGCCGCGCACCGCGTGCAAGGGCTGCACTTCGCCACCGGACGCAAGGAACTGATAGAGCTGCGCCATCGCGAACGGGGTCTGGTCCATTGCGCCAAGGATCAGCGACGGATTGGGCGCCGCATTGATGCCGGCGAGCAGCTTGATGAGTTTTGCGATGCGCTCGACCTGCACGTCCATGCCGACGCGCACGGCAACATGGTTGTACGACTCCGCCAACGCATCGGTCAATCGCACGTTGCCATGGTCCCGATGATCGTCGTTGCCAGGCGACCAGTTCTTGCCGTTCGGTTGGGTCACCGTCACCGGCGAATCGTCGAGGATGGTCGCCAGCGAATACTTGCCGGGCTGCGCCAGCGCGAGCAGGTAGATGAAGGGTTTCAGCAACGATCCGACTGGACGTTGTGCATCGAGCGCACGATTGAATCCGAGCGCGGTGGGATCGCGGCTGCCGACAACCGCCAGCACATCGCCAGTGTGTACATCAGTGACGACAATCCCGCCTTCCAGCGATGGGCCTTTTTTACGTTGCACCTTGTCCAGGGTTTCCTGCAGCGCAGTTTCCGCATCGATCTGCGCGGCCGGATCGAGCGTGCTGTGGATCACCATGCCGGCACCCCGCAAGCTGCCTTCCGGATAATCGTGCTGCAGTTGCCTGCGAACGAGATCCACGAAAGCTGGATACCGATTGGTGACGATGCCCGGATGCATGCTGGTACCGAGCGGAAGGCCCTTGAGGCGTTCGCCTTCGGCGGCCGTGACCAATCCGGTTTCGACGAACTCGCCGATCACGACATTCCGTCGCAGCATCGCGCGATCCGGATAACGGCGCGGATCGTAGTACGACGGGCCCTTGATCAGGCCGATCATCAGTGCGATGTCCTGCGGCGGCAATGATGTCATCGGACGGCCAAACCAGAATTTCGACGCCGCTGCGACGCCGTGGATCGACTGGCTGCCCTGTTGCCCCAGATACACCTGGTTGAGATAGGCCTCGAGGATCGTCTGTTTGTCGAAGCGCGACTCGATGATGATCGCGTACAGAGCCTCGTTGATCTTGCGGCTGAACTTGCGCTGGTTGCTCAGGAACAGGTTGCGCACGAGTTGCTGGGTCAGCGTGCTGCCGCCCTGGCGCATTTCGCCTTCGCGCGCGTTCACCCACATCGCGCGCACGATGCCCCACACATCAACACCGTGGTGGCTCTTGAAATCGCGATCCTCCACAGCCTGCAAGCCAGACACCAGCAGCGGCGGCACTTCGGCCGCGCGTACCAGCTGGCGTTCTTCCTGGCTCGCGCCGTACAGAGCGGCAATCCGCGCCGGATCGAGCACGGCCACTTTCAGCGGCTTGCCATT
>JBDSVN010000057.1:0-3689 GCA_039927175.1 Lysobacteraceae bacterium
CTACCACCTGGCGATCATCTTGAAATTTCCATGCGCGGCATGGAACGCACGCTCACCTGGTATTTGTTGCGCGATGCCAAACCCTTGATGGGCGATACGCCGCAATTGCAGACACAGATATCCGGGCCGCTGAATCTGGTTGGTCCGGAAAGTTTCGACTGGCTGGGCGTGCCGATGCTGCGCGACGGGCGTGCGCAGGGCGCGATCGTGGTGCAAAGCTATCGTCAGGAAATCGGCTATTCGGTCGATGACAGGGCCTTGCTCGAATTCGTTGCCGAACACATCCTCACCGCGCTCGAACGTAAACAAGGCAAGGACGACCTCGAACAACGGGTGCGCCTGCGCACTATCGAACTGGCCGATGCCAACCAGGTACTGCAATTGGAAATCGTGGAACGCCAGCGCGCTGAACGCTTGCAGGCCGCGCTGTTCCAGATTGCGCAGATGGCCACCGCCGACATCAGCCAGGCCGAGTTCTATTCGCGCGTGCACGCCGTCGTCGGCGAGTTGATGGATGCGAAGAACTTTTTCATTGCCCTATTGGCCGACGACGGCAGCAAGCTCGACTTTCCCTACTACGCCGACGAAAACCAGCGCAGCCAGCAATCGCGTCCGCTCGGTCACGGATTGAGCGAGTATGTGATCCGCCACCGCAAGCCCTTGCGCGGCATGCAGGGCGACATCGTTGCGCTGGCCGAACGCGGCGATGTCATCTTGCAGGAAGCCGGGACGCCGTCGGTCTGCTGGATGGGTGTTCCCTTGTTCGTGGGTGACGAGGTGATCGGGTTGATCGTCGTGCAAAGTTACGACGAAGCCGTGGTGTACGTGCAAGCCGACCAGGAACTGCTGAGTTTTGTTGCATCGCAAATTGCCAACAGCCTGCAACGGCGGCGCTCGGCAGAGGAGTTGAGGGTTGCTTACGCACAACTCGAACATCGCGTGCAGGAGCGCACGCGCGACCTGACCACGACCCTGCATCAACTGCGCGACACGCAGGGCGAACTGGTGCGCCATGAAAAACTGGCCTCGCTCGGCGGACTGGTTGCCGGCATCGCGCACGAGATCAACACGCCGCTCGGCATCTGCGTCACTGCGACCACGCACCTTCAAGGCGAGTTGAGCGACTGGCGCGCATGGCATGACGCCGGCACGTTCGATGCAGGAAGGATCGACGCCATGCTCGGCGATCTCGATGTCGCTTTGCAGATCCTGCATAGCAACATCCGCCGCGGCGCGGAATTGGTGCGCTCGTTCAAGCAGATCGCGGTGGACCAGTCGTCGGGTCAGCGACGCACTTTCGATCTTGCCGAATACCTCGACGAAATCGTACTGGCGCTGAAGCCGAAACTGAAACCGGCGGCGTGCGCGGTACGGCTTGAATGCAGCCCCGGTATCCGCATGGACAGTTTTCCTGGCGCGCTGTCGCAGGTTGTCACCAACCTGATCATGAACTCGCTGCTGCATGCATTCGAGGGCCGCAGCAACGGAACGATCACGGTGCATGCCGACATCGATGGCGCGGATGTCGTGCTGCACGTTTTCGATGACGGCATCGGCATGAGCGATGTCGATCTCAAGCGTTTCTTCGATCCGTTCTTCACGACCAAGCGCGGCAGCGGCGGCACCGGGCTCGGCGCGCATATCGTGTTCAACCAGGTCACCAGCGTGCTCGGTGGAACGATCCGCGCGAGCAGCACGCCCGGCGAAGGGTTGCACGTGCAGATGCGCTTTCCGTGCGAGCTCAAGGCAGCTTGACACGTACAGGCAACGACTTGCGTCGCGTCCTGCCTGCACGCGCTATCCGGAAGAGTGATCCATGGCATCCGGCGATTGCGCTGCACGTGCAGCGAGCAATGCCTGCAATGCTTCGTCGAACGGCAGCGGGCGGCCGAGCAGAAAACCCTGCATTTCATCGCAACCGCGTGCATGCAGCCATTCGCGTTGTTGCTCGGTTTCCACGCCTTCGGCGACCGTGGTCAACTCCAGGCTATGCGCGAGCTGGATGATCGAGGTACAGATCGCTTCATCGTCGGTGTTGCGGCCGAGATCGTCGACAAACGAGCGGTCAATCTTCAAGCGATCGATCGGCAATCGCTTGAGGTAGGACAGCGACGAATAGCCGGTACCAAAATCGTCGACCGCGATACTCACGCCGAGCGCATCGATCTGCTGCATGGTCGCGATCGCGGCATCCGGCGCGACCATGATCACACTCTCGGTGATTTCGAGTTCGAGTACGCCGCGTGGCAACGCATGGGTTTCCATCGCGCTGCGCACATCCTCGTACAGGCTCTGCTGGAACTGCGCGACCGAAACGTTCACCGCGATGCGCAGGTGGCCGAAACCGGATGCAGCGAGCAGTGCATAGTGGCGCAAGGCTTCGTTCAACACCCAGCGCCCGAGCACCACGATCAGGCCGCTGTCCTCGCACACGCCGATGAATTGTTCCGGCGCGACCAGCCCGCGTTCCGGATGCTGCCAGCGCAATAACGCTTCGAGCCCGACTGCTATTCCATTGCGATCGAACAACGGCTGGAACACGAGACGAAACTCGCTGCGTTGCAAGCCGTCGCGCAATGCCGATACCAGGTGCAGGCGCTCGTTGACGCTTGCATCGAAATCCGCGTGATAGGCAACCGCACGATTGCGTCCTTGCTGCTTGGCCTTGTACATCGCCAGGTCGGCTTTCTTGAGCAAGGTTTCAGCGTCCGTTCCGGCATCCGGATAACGACAATAGCCAATACTCGCGGTGACGTAGTGTGGCGCGCCTGCGATATCCACCGGTTGCGCGAGCGCGGCGCTGATGCGCTCGATCACGCGACCGACGCCGTCCTCGTCGATCTGTTCGGTCAGGATGACCACGAACTCGTCGCCGCCGAAGCGGCCGAGCGTATCGGGGCTGCGCACCGCTTTCTCGAAACGTTGTGCGATCGTGCGCAGCACCTCGTCGCCAGCGCTGTGCCCCATGCTGTCGTTGATCAGCTTGAACTCGTCAAGATCCACGAACAGCACGCCGATGCCGCGCCCTTGCAGGTCCGCGTTGCGGATGCCTTGTTGCAGGCGATCGAACAACAACTGGCGATTCGGCAGCCCGGTGAGTTCATCGTAGGTGGCACGATAGGCGAGTTGTTCAAGGATCTGCTGGCGCTCGCTGACATCGGACTGGACGCTCACGAAATGGGTGAGCTCGCCATCGGTGCCACGCACCGGCGCGAGATGGAAATCGTTCCAGTACATTTCACCGTTCTTGCGGCGGTCGTGCAGCAAAGTACGCGCTTCGCGCTGTTCGACAAGCGCCTGACGGATCGCCACGATGCCAGGCTCGTCACCATCGCTGGCCACGAGGAAGCGGCAATCGGTGCCGATGATCTCGCTCGCCACATACCCGCTCATCTTTTCGAATGCATGATTGACGTACACAGCCGGCATGCCGGGCAAGCGCGCATCGGCGATCAGGATGCTGTTGTCGGCCGAGTCGACCGCACGCCTGAACAAGCGCAGTTCGGCTTCGTTGCGGCGGCGCTGGGTGACGTCGAGCATGCCGCCGACCATGCGGATCGCACGGCCGTGCGGATCGCGGAGGATCAAGGCGCGATCGAGCACTTCGGCATAACTGCCGTCCTTGCGCTGCAGGCGATAGGTTTCTTCCCATTCGGTGGCGCTCGAACCAATCGCCACGTCGAGGCTTT
>JBDSVN010000058.1:0-3043 GCA_039927175.1 Lysobacteraceae bacterium
TACCTGAGCAATACCAGCAAGGGTGGATCGGACTCCTTCACGTTGTCGTTGAAGAAGCCGTTCTCGGAAAACTGGTTCGGCACCCTCGGCTACACATGGAGCCGTTCAACCGAGGTCAATTCCGGCACGTCCAGCGTTGCCAACTCGAACTACAAGTACACCGCATGGGTGAATCCGAACCAGGACCGGGCAGTCACCTCGGCATACTCGGTTCCGAACCGGATCATCGCCTCGCTGAACTGGCGCCATCGTTTCTTCGGTGATTACGCGACCAGCGTGGGTGCTTTCTACGACGGTCATTCCGGCTCACCGTTCAGCTGGGTCTTTGGCAATGACGCCAACGGCGACAGCTACTCCACCGATCTGGTCTATATCCCGAAGCCCGGCGATATCAAGTTCGCAGCAGGCACCACGGCGGCGCAGCAGCAGCAGTTCTTCGATTTCATCAAGAACGACAAGTACCTCAACCAGCACCAGGGCCAGATTGCAGAGACCAATGGCGCGCGCGCGAACTGGTTGAACCAGATCGACCTGAGCTTCCAGCAGGAAGTCCCCGGCATCCTGAAGGGCAACAAGGGCATCGTGCGGCTCGACATCTTCAACTTCACCAATCTGTTGAACAAGCATTGGGGCGTCGAGCACAAGGGCAACTTCGGCACGGCCGGCGGTGGCCGAGCGCTGGCGGATTCGGGAGGTGTTGATCCGGTGACTGGAAAATACATCTACAACATCTCTGGAGCTTCCTACAAGGACGCGAACGGCAATTACCATCCAGCGGATCTGCCGGTCAACGAATACAACAACCCATCGCAGCGCTGGTCGCTTCTGCTGACATTGAAGTACACGTTCTGATCCGGGTTTGATGCGTCATCGAAAGGCCGGCGGAAACGCCGGCCTTTTCGTTTGTGCCGGCTGCAGCGTTGTTTCACGGTAGGTGCGTGCTACCTTTTCGTTCCGGCCCCATCCAAAGACATTCGAGACTCATGACTCCAACAACAACCGATCACATTGACACCTGTATTCCCGCAACCTCCACCGATGCTGCGAAAAAGGTCGGCACGGTCAACGCACTCGTTTCTCCGCAAGGCGGGCTCGACGTACTTTCGCGCGCTGAAATCCTGCGGCTGAGCGACGCATCCAATGGCGGCTTGCACGATCTCCTGCGTCGCTGTGCGCTGGCGGTATTGACGACCGGCAGCCATGCCGACGATGCGCGCGCCGCGCAAATCCTGTATCCGGATTTCGATATCCAGATCACCCACCACGATCGTGGCATCAAGCTTGAATTGCTCAACGCGCCGGCGCAGGCGTTCGTCGATGGACATGTCATCCACGGCGTGGCCGAGCTCCTGTTCGCGGTTGTGCGCGACATCGTCTATACGAATACCGAAGTCGAAGGCGATGCGAAGTTCGCCACCGATACGAGTGAGGGCATCACCAACGCGGTGTTCCAGATCTTGCGCAACGCGCGCATCCTCAAGGCGCGCACGGAACCGAACCTCGTTGTGTGCTGGGGCGGGCATTCGATTTCGCGCGAGGAATACGACTACACCAAGACCGTCGGTTACGAACTTGGCCTGCGCACGCTGGATATCTGCACCGGTTGCGGTCCGGGTGCGATGAAAGGCCCGATGAAGGGCGCAACCATCGCGCATGCCAAGCAGCGTCGCCAGAGCAATCGCTACATCGGCATCACCGAGCCTGGAATCATCGCGGCCGAATCGCCGAATCCGATCGTCAACCACCTCGTGATCATGCCGGACATCGAGAAGCGCCTTGAAGCATTCGTGCGCCTCGGCCACGGCATCATCGTGTTTCCCGGTGGCGTTGGCACCGCAGAGGAAATCCTGTACCTGCTCGGCGTGTTGCTGCATCCGGACAATGCGGCCGAACCGTTCCCGCTCGTGCTTACCGGGCCAAGTGCGTCGGCGGCGTATTTCGAGCAGATCGATCAGTTCCTGCGACTGACGCTTGGCGATGCGATCAGTGCTCGCTACAAGATCATCGTGGACGATCCCGAGGCGGTCGCCCGCACGATGAAGCAGGGTATCCGGCAGGTGTGCAAGCGCCGCATCGATTCCAAGGACGCGTTCTACTTCAACTGGATGCTGCAATTGCCGATCGAATTCCAGCAGCCGTTCGTGCCAAGCCACGCCGCGATGGCAGCGCTCAACCTGCATCGCGACCAGGCCCCGCATGCACTTGCAGCGAACTTGCGCCGCGCGTTTTCCGGCATCGTCGCCGGCAACGTCAAGGAAGACGGCATGCGCCGGATCGAAGCAGAAGGGCCATTCGAGATCCACGGCGATACCGACATCATGCAGGCGCTCGATGCGCTGCTGCGTGCGTTCGTGGCGCAGAACAGGATGAAGATGTCCGGCGATTACAAGCCGTGCTATCGGGTACTGACCTGAATCCGAGCGATCGCTTCAGGCCAAGGCATCAG
Source organism: Lysobacteraceae bacterium (assembly GCA_039927175.1). Classification (GTDB taxonomy): domain Bacteria; phylum Pseudomonadota; class Gammaproteobacteria; order Xanthomonadales; family Xanthomonadaceae; genus SZAS-103. Next base: position 2,447 of record JBDSVN010000058.1, read on the forward strand.
TTGCAGGATGAGGTTGCCCAGGTCGGTTTCGCGTTGCCGGTCGCGGTCAGAACGCCGCAGGTATCGCCGATCTGCGCACCTTTCGGCGTGGCGGTGACCGAGTAGCTGGTCGGCGTCGCATTCGCGGCAGGCAAGGCAATTGTGTAGTAGGAGCTGGTAGGCAGCGTGTCCCCTGGATAGGTGGTGGACGCAGTGAATGTCGATGGACAACCAGAACCGCCTGATTTTCCATAGCAAGGATTCTCCGCACGCCAACGCTCCAGCGACAACTGAAGCTGCCCAACCGTGTTGTAGGCTTCGGCACGCCTGCTCTTGCGCACTGCATACTTGTAACTGGACATTGCGAGTGCCGCGAGGATCGCAATCACCACCACGACGATCATCAGTTCCAGCAAGGTAAAACCGCGTTGCCTGGTCATGGCTGCCCTCCGGGGCTTCTTCTGGCACCATGCTATCACCGGTGGGTGCAGGGATGAATGGCGGCGGACGCCCATCCCCTGAATCGTGCCGCTTATCCGCAAGTGCTTGTCCCGATGGGACGGCTGAGTCCACAGTTGCACGCAGTGTCGGGGGTGTGCCTTGTCCAGAAATTCCGTC
>JBDSVN010000059.1:0-5776 GCA_039927175.1 Lysobacteraceae bacterium
GACCGCGAAACCAGCGGCAGCCAGGCGCGCGGCGACATTTGATTCGATCGCATCCAGTGATTCGCCAGCTTGCACCGCGTCGCGCATCGCCAGCAACGTGCGATGGATTTCCGGTGCGATCCTGCGCTCGGCATCCGAGAGGTATTGATTGCGCGAACTGAGCGCGAGTCCGTCTTCTGCACGCGTTGTCGGCGCGGCGAAGATCACGATCGGAAACGCGAGTTCGCGCACCATCTGCCGAATCACCTGCAACTGCTGGTAATCCTTCTGGCCGAACACCGCGACATCCGGCTGCACCATGTTGAACAACCGCGCGACCACGGTCGCGACGCCATCAAAATGGCCGGGGCGATGCGCGCCATCGAGGATCGTGGTGATTCCCGGAACGCGAATCTGCACTGCGTTATCGGCACCATCCGGATACATCTCGGCAACGTCTGGCGCGAACAACGCGTCGCAGCCATGCGTGTTCAATCCATCGGCATCGGCATCGAGCGTGCGCGGATAGCGTGCAAAATCCTCGTTTGGCCCGAATTGCGTCGGATTCACGAACACGCTGGCGACAATGCGATCCGCATGTTGTTTCGCAAGTTCGACCAGCGAAAAATGCCCCGCGTGCAGATTGCCCATCGTCGGCACGAAACCGACGCGCAGTCCGTCGCGTTTCCACTCGCGTACCTGCATGCGCAGCTCGGCAACCGTGTGCAACATCCACATGGCGATATCAGGCGTAACTGTGTTCGGCATCGGGAAAACTGCCGTCGCGCACGGCGGATGCGAATGCCTGTACCGCACCGGCGACCGAGCCGCCCTCGGCAAGGAAATCCTTGACGAAACGCGGCCGCCGATGGCCGCTCACCAGTCCGAGTAGATCGTGCAGTACCAGCACCTGACCGTCGCAATCGGGACCAGCGCCGATCCCGATTGTCGGAATCTTCAAGGCGGCACTGATGCGCTTGGCGACCGGATTCGGCACGCATTCAAGTACCAGCAATTCAGCACCGGCCGCTTCGACCGCAAGCGCATCGTCGAACAGGCGTTGCGCAGCAGCTTCCTCGCGCGCCTGCACGCCGTACCCGCCAAGTTTCATCACCGATTGCGGCGTGAGTCCGAGATGCGCACACACCGGAATATCGCGCTCGACGACGAAACGAATGCAATCGACGACATGCCCAGCGCCTTCGAGCTTCACCATCGCCGCGCCGCCTTGCGCGAGCAATGCAGCTGCAGAATCAAGCGCGCGCTCCGGCGTTGGATAACTCTGGAACGGCATGTCCGCAACCAGCAGCGCCGAGCGCAATCCGCGCGCAACGCAACTCGTGTGATAGACCATGTCGGCCAGCGAAACCGGAATCGTGCTTGCCTTGCCTTGCACGACCATGCCCAGCGAATCGCCGACAAGGACGATGTCCACGCCTGCGCCATCGACTGCGCGTGCAAATCCTGCGTCGTACGCAGTCAGCATCACCAGTTTGCGCCCATCGCGTTTGGCTACGCGCAGCGATGGCACGGTGATCTGTGTGCGTGGTTTTGATTTTTCTTCGGATGCGTACATCGTCGCCCGCCTTTGGTCCGGCTACTCTAACCCAGCGCCACGATTCCCTGCGCATCCACCGCCGCCAGCAGCTCATCCACGCGGCCGCGTCCTGGTACCAATGCATCCGCTGCGATCTCGGCCAACGGTACCAGCACGAACGCGCGCTGGTGCAGGTGCGGATGCGGAACACTCAATCCCGCTTGCGCGATCACCGCATCGCCATACAACAGCAGGTCGAGATCAAGTGCGCGCGGTCCCCAGCGTTCGGATTGCGCATCGCGATTGCGGCCGGCTTCGCGCTCGATGCGCAACAATTCGGCGAGCAACGCATCAGCGGGCAATGAAGTCCGCAGCAGCGCAGCGGCATTGATGAAATCCGGTTGCGCGGTCATGCCCCAGGCTGGCGTGCGATACAGCTTCGAGCGTCGCAACAATTGCGTTGCTGGCAATGCATCCAGCGCGAGCAATGCGTGTTCGAGCGTGCCCGCCACATCGCCTAGGTTCCCGCCGAGACCGATGCATGCGCGCACCGCAGGTTCATGCGAGCAATCGTTGTCGATCATCAATGATCCAGCGTGCGGCGATCAAGGCGACGTATCGGGCGTGCCTGCATCGCTGGCGGACGCGTGCCGACGGCGGCGACGAGGACGCTTGCGCGGTTTGGCGGCAGCTTCGGTCTCTTCGCCTTCGGGCTTTGCCTCAGCGTGCGGCGGCGACACCAGGCGTTCTGCAAGATTGTCGTGCGACAGCGTTTGTGCCTCGGTCCAGAACGCCACTGGCTCGGCAAGTTCGGGTTGCTCGGTCACGCGCAACGCGAGGAAATCGTAGGCTGCACGGAAACGCGGATGTGCTAGCAGTCGGAACACGCGCTTGCGCTGGCGGATGTCAAAGCGCGCCTGCAGCAGCCAGATTTCCTGCATCGGAATCGAGAAGCGGCGCGGCATCGCGATGCGATGCGCCTGGTGCAAGGTCACGCGGTCGGCCGCACGCTGCTGCATCGCGAGCGGATCGAGCCCTTGTTCGGCCAGCAAGCCAAGCTCGCGACGGAACGCCGGCCACAACAACGCCGCGAACAGGAATGCTGGCGTCACCGGCTTGCCGGAGCGCACGCGTTCATCGGTGTTGGCCAGCGCCTTGCGCAACATCGCACGCTGGCGGCCATCGTGGTCATTGGCAAGCGCTGCTGCGGTTTCCGGGAACACTGCTGGCAGCAAGCCATGCCGATCGAGCGCGTCGAAACTCGCCTCACCATGGCCGGCAAGGAACATCTTCAGCATCTCGTCGAACAACCGCGCCGGTGGCGCGTCACCAATCAGCGATGCCAAGCGCGGAAGCGGTTCGGCGCTGGCCGGATCGATCGAGAATCCAAGTTTTGCCGCCAACCGCGCCGCGCGCAGCATGCGCACCGGATCTTCGCGATAACGCTGCTCGGGGTCGCCGATCAGGCGCAGCGTGCGTTGCTGCACGTCTTCCCAGCCGCCGGTGTAATCGAGCACCGCGAAATCGCGCACGCCGTAATACAACGCGTTGGCGGTGAAATCGCGGCGCACGGCATCGTCTTCGATGGTGCCGTAAACGTTGTCGCGCAACACGCGGCCGCCTTCGTGCAATTCGCGATCGCCGGTACCGTCGTCGCTGTTGGCGCGAAAGGTCGCGACCTCGATGATTTCCGGGCCGTAGATCACGTGCGCGAGGCGGAAGCGGCGTCCGATCAGCCGGCAATTGCGAAACAGCGCCTTGACCTGCTCGGGCGTGGCATTGGTGGCGACATCGAAATCCTTGGGATGGCCACCCACCAGCAGGTCGCGCACGGCACCGCCAACGAGATAGGCGTCAAAGCCGGCTTCGTTGAGTTTGTACAGCACGCGCAGCGCGTTCTGGCTGATCTGCCGCCGCGAGATGTTGTGCTGGTCGCGTGCCACGATGCGTGGAAGCGCTGGATGCGTCTGGGAAGTGCTGCTCATGCTGCGGCGCTGCCGCGAAATCCTTTTTCGATAAGTGCGATGGAAACCATGCCGATGCCTGCGGCATCGACGCCCGGCCGTTGCCGGTCCCTGTGGGGTTGCTATACTAACGCACTGATTTTGCGCAGGCTTGCCCTGCCCCGATCAACGCCCAACCCCGCTCCCTTCGTCTAGTGGCCCAGGACACCGCCCTCTCAAGGCGGGAACACGAGTTCGAACCTCGTAGGGAGCGCCATCGCGGAACCGCTCCATGCCCTTCGTCGTCACCGAAAGCTGTATCCGCTGCAAGTACACCGACTGCGTTGAAGTGTGCCCGGTGGATTGTTTCCATGAAGGCCCGAATTTTCTGGTGATCGACCCGGACGAGTGCATCGATTGCACGTTGTGCGAGCCCGAATGCCCGGTCAATGCGATCTATCCCGAAGACGACGTGCCAGCCGGCCAGGAAGCCTTCATCGCGCTAAATGCCGAACTCGCGAAGGCGTGGCCAGTGATCAGTACGCGCATCGACCCACCACCAGATGCGGCCGAATGGGACAAGGTCACCGACAAGTTGGCGGAGTTGAAGCGCTGACCCGAGCCCTTCTCCCACCTGCGGCGACCCGCAGGGTAGTGCAAGGCTGAGAAGGTACCCAAGCGGATGAGGGCAACTTTAATGCTGAGCCCTGTCTGGAGTTCATCGCGGCGCGGTCTGCCATCGGCAATGTGAGGTTGCTCTTCTCCTCATCCGGCCCGTCGGCATAGCCGCCGGGCGTTCAACGTGACGCTGACTGCCACTGGCAGAGTGATTTCTGCACTTCGTCCGGCCCGTCGGCACAGCCGCCGGGCGTTCTTCGCGGCTCGGACTGCCACCGGCAGTCCGAAGACGCCGCTCATCACCCAATCCGTGCGCGGAGCAGGCTTAGCAATTCGATTGCTTCGGGCGAACGGATCGACTTGCCAGCGGGACCGACTGCATCCACGCGTGTGGCCGCGCCTTCGGCAACTCCACGCAGCAACATGGTCACGCCCTTATATTGCACTTCATACGTGCCAAGGACTTGCGCGCGCTGGGTGACGGTCACGCCATCGATCCGCTCGAGTGCACGTCCCATCCGTTCCCAGGTGCCATCCATGGTGTCGGCGACGGTGAACGTCGGGTCGGCATTGGCTGACATCCCTGCATTCGATGCTGGCGACAGGCTGTTGACCGTCGACGACGCGCCGCGCACGGCAGGAATCTGCATCGACGGATCGGTTGCCGGCGTATCCAGGTCCGGCGGTACTTCCAGCGGGCGGTTTTCGTGGCTCTTCTGGTAATCCTGATTGTGACGGTGGAACCAGCTGCCGCCATCCTTGTGGTGGAACATGCTGCAACCTGAAGCAGCCAGCAGCGCGGTGGCAATCGTCGTGGCAAATAGCGCGCGTGCAGTGGAAGTGGAAAGCGACATCTGGTTCTCCTGTGAGGTCGCGCCTGCGTGTGGTTGGGCGACGACGTGTTGGTTATGCAGCCAGCGGGCCGGCTGCATCGGATTCAAGTGCATTGCAAAGCGCCAGCATGGCATTGGCCTCGCGCGCGTACTGCGATGACAGCGGCAATAACGGCAGGCGCAGACCGGTCCCCATGCCCATCCTTGTCAGCAGGGCCTTGACCGGAATCGGGTTGGGTTCCACGCTGAGGAAAGCCAGCAACGAACCCATTCTATCCTGCAATTCGGCCACCGCAGCCGCATCACGGCCGCGCGCATGGTCGCACAATCGCCGGATGGTGGCAGGCACAACGTTCGATGCCACCGAAACCAGGCCATCGGCGCCCGCCAGCATTGATTGTCCAGCGGTCGGATCATCGCCGCTGAGGACGGTGAACCCTTCGCCGCGCAAGTGCAGCAGCGCGCGGATGCGCTCGATGTCGCCGACCGCTTCCTTGATGCCGATGATTTCCGGATGCGAGCGCAACTGCGCCACGGTCTCCGGCAACAAATCGCAACCGGTGCGACCCGGGACGTTGTACAGCACGATCGGCAATCCGGCCTGCTCGGCCAGCGCGGTGTAATGGACCAGCAGGCCGGTCTGGGTCGGGCGCACATACGGCGGAGTCACCACCAAGGCGGCGGACGCGCCGCAGTCACGCGCACGCTGCGTCTGCGCGATGGTCTTGGCGGTACTCTGCATGCCGGTTCCGGCAAGCACCGGCATGCGCCCAGCGATCACCTCGACCGTGGTGGTGAGCAGGCGGTCGAATTCCACATTGTCCAGCGCGGCGGCTTCACCGGTCGAGCCGGCGACGACCAGCGCC
>JBDSVN010000060.1:0-12333 GCA_039927175.1 Lysobacteraceae bacterium
CCTTGCCGATGTGCTTGAACAAAGGCTTTCCGAATCCGATCGAAAAACGCAGCACGTGGACGCCGAACCGGCGCGCAACCCAGAAATGGCCGAACTCGTGGAATGTCACCAGGATGCTGATGCTGACGATCATCCACCAGAGCGAGCCGAAGAATGTCGTCATGCGCGGATTCCTGCGTTGTTCGTGCGCAATTGTACTTGCACCTCGGCGGCGCGGCGCGCAGCCGCATCGGCTGCAAGCAAGTTGTCGATGTTGTCGGCTGGCAATATTTCGGCGCCTGCCAGCGTACTTTCGATGACGACGGGAATATCCATGAAACCGATGCGGCCGTCGAGGAAGCCAGCTACGGCGATCTCGTTCGCTGCATTCAAGGTGGCGCTTGCGCTGCCGCCGGTTTCAAGCGCTGCATAGGCAAGGTCGAGGCAGGCGAAGGTCGTGCGGTCTGGTTGCTGGAACGTGAGCGTGCCAACCCGGGCAAGGTCCAGCGGCGCGACGCCGGATGCCACGCGATCCGGCCACGCCAGCCCGCATGCCAGTGTCGTGCGCATATCCGGCTGGCCCAGTTGGGCGATCACCGAGCCGTCGATATGTTCGACCATCGAATGCACGATGCTCTGCGGATGCACGAGCACGTCGATGCGCTCGGCAGGCATGCCGAACAGCCAGTGCGCTTCGATGACTTCGAGTCCCTTGTTCATCAATGTGGCCGAATCCACCGAAATCTTGCGTCCCATCTTCCAGTTTGGATGATCGCAGGCTTGCTCGGCAGTCACCCGCGCAAGTTCCGCGCGGCTGCGGTTCAGGAAAGGGCCACCGGATGCGGTCAGGATCAATTTGCGGACACGTTCGCTAGCCGATCCCGATCCGTGCAGGCATTGGAAAATCGCGTTGTGTTCGCTGTCGATCGGGATGATTTCAGCATTGTTTTCAGCGCAGGTTCGCATGAGCAATGCGCCAGCCAGGACCACGGATTCCTTGTTCGCCAACAACAGGCGCTTGCCGGCGCGCGCGGCTGCGAGTGTGGAGTGCATGCCCGCGGCACCGACGATGGCGGCGATCACGGTGTCGCAGGTATCGCTGGCAGCGAGTGCGGCGAGTGCGGCGTGGCCTGCGTGCGCTTGCGTCGGCAGGCCGGCGGCAATCAACCCATCGCGCAACCTTGCGTAGTGTTCTTCGCGTGCAATCACGGCATGCCGTGGGCGAAAACGTGCGCACAACGCGATCAAGTCATCCACGCGCGCGTCTGCGCTCAGGACAGCTGCCGTAAACTGATCCGGATGGCGCGCGATCACGTCCAGCGCCGATGCGCCAATCGAACCCGTCGCACCCAGCACGGCGATGTGTCTCATGGCTCTACGCGCCGCGCGCGCGACGGATCCATCGGCATACGGATGATGGCAGCGATGCAACTCACAGATTCAGACAGCCTTTTACAACCCACAGCACCGGCAGTGCGGCAAGCATGCTGTCGATGCGATCGAGCACGCCGCCATGGCCCGGGATCAGCGTGCCGGAATCCTTGAAGCCGGCGTGGCGCTTCATCAGGCTCTCGAACAGATCGCCGACCACCGATGCAGTCACCGTGGCCAACGCAAGGATTGCCATCAGCGGCAACTGTACGGGCTTCACGCCGACCCATGTTGCTCCGATCAGGCCGACGGCCACGGCACCGATCACGCCACCCCACAGTCCGACCCATGTTTTCCCGGGGCTGATCTGCGGAATCAGTTTGCGACGTCCCCAGCGCGAGCCTGCCATGTACGCGAAACTGTCCGCGGCCCAGACCATCGCCAGTGCGAGCAGTGCCCAGCGCGGGCCGTTGCCACTGCCATTGTTGTAGTGCAGCTGCACCAACCCGCACCACGCCGGAATGATCGACAGCGTGCCGGCAGCAAGCTTGATTGTTCGCGACCAGTGGCCGGCATTGCGTGCGAAATCGTAATGGGTGAGCCACCAGGTTGCGAACAGCCACCACACCGCGCCGATCAGGGTAACAATGCCGAACAGCCGCCAGCCGCCCCATGCCAACGCCGCCATCAGCGCGATGTTCGCCATCACATAGGTTGCGCGACGCAATGGTTCGGCGATGCCGACCAGCCGCGACCATTCCCACAGCCCGAGCAGGAACACCGCAGCACCAATCGCGGCGATGTATGGCGTCGACAGGAACAACAACGTGACGACGGCCAGTGGGGCCAACACAGCGGCAGTAATGGTGCGCTGTGCGCTCATGCTGAGTCTTCCCTGTGTGACGTGCCGATCTGGGCGCTGGTCAATCCGAAGCGGCGTTCGCGCGCAGCAAAATCGGCCAGCGCGCGTTGCAGTTCGGCCTCGTCAAGATCGGGCCACAATGTGTCGGTGAACCATAATTCGGTGTACGCCATTTGCCACAGCAGGAAATTGCTGATGCGATGGTCGCCACCGGTGCGGATGAACAGATCCGGCTCCGGTAGGTCGGCCAGGCCAAGCCGTGCCGCGAAGCTGGATTCATCGATCGTGTCCGGATCGAGCGTGCCCATGCGCGCATTGTGGGCGATATCGCGGCAGGCCTGCACGATGTCCCAGCGGCCACCATAACTTGCGGCGATGGTCAGCGTGAGCGCGGAATTGCCTGCAGTCATCGTTTCGGACTTGTCCATCCGATCGCGGATTGCGGTCGAAAAATGCGTGCGTTCGCCGATGAAACGCAAACGCACGCCATGCCGATGCAGTTCGTCGACTTCGCGATCGAGCGAACGCAGGAACAACGTCATCAAGGCACCGACCTCCTCCTTCGGGCGTTTCCAGTTTTCGCTGGAAAACGCGAACAAGGTCAGCGCTTCGATGCGTTGTTCGAGGCAGAAACGCACGCAGAGCTTCACCGTGCGCGCTCCGGCGCGATGCCCGAATGTACGCGGCCGATGCCGGCGCTCGGCCCAGCGTCCATTGCCGTCCATGACGACGGCAATGTGCCGCGGCTTGCGCGAATCGTCGCCGTGCGTGGCGTTTGCAGTCGAGGAGGCCATTCGCGCCTCAGATCGCCAGCAGTTCCTGCTCCTTGGCCTTGACCACCTCGTCGACTTCCTTGATCGACTTGTCGGTCAGCTTCTGGATCTCGTCTTCGCTGCGGCGTTCGTCGTCCTCGGTGATGCTCTTTTCCTTGAGCAGTTCCTTCACCTGCTGCATCGCATCGCGACGCACGTTGCGTATCGCGACCTTGGCGTTCTCGCCTTCATGCGCGACATGTTTGCCGAGTTCCTTGCGGCGTTCTTCGGTCAGTGCTGGCAGGTTGATCCGGATCACGACGCCAGCTGTGTTCGGCGTCAGGCCGAGATCGGAGGCAAGGATCGCTTTCTCGACCGCGCCAACCATGCCTTTTTCCCAGGGCGTAATAGTCAAGGTGCGCGCATCGGTGACCGCGATGCTGGCGACCTGGGTGAGTGGCATGTCGGAGCCGTAGTAATTCACTTTCAGGTGATCGACCAATGCAGGGCTTGCACGCCCCGTGCGCACTTTGGTGAGGTCATGGCGCAGGACTTCCACGCATTTTTGCATGCGCGTCTGCGCGTCTTGCTTGATCTCGTTGATCATGGTCGGCTCCGGGACTGCGGCTCAACGTTCGATTATACCGACCGCGACCGCGCAGATGCCGATTCTGGCCGCCATCAGCCCTTGCGATGCACCAGCGTGCCGACGGCTTCGCCCTGCAGGATGCGCATCAGGTTGCCGGGACAGGTCATGTCGTAGATGCGCAGCGGCATGTCGTGGTCGCGGCAAAGCGCAATCGCGGCGGTATCCATCACCTGCAGGTTGCGCGAGATCACGTCGTCATAGCTGAGCTCTTGGTAGCGCACGGCGTTGGCGTGCGTCTTCGGGTCTGCGTCGTACACACCATCGACCTTGGTGGCCTTGAGCAGCAGGTCCGCGCCGACTTCGACCGCGCGCAGGGCTGCAGCCGAGTCGGTGGTAAAGAACGGGTTGCCGGTTCCGGCAGCAAAAATGACGATGCGGCCTTTTTCAAGATGGCGGATGGCGCGCCGACGAATGAAATCCTCGCAGACCTCGTTGATCTTGATCGCGCTCATCACCCGCACCTTGGCACCGAGCTTCTCAAGCGCATCCTGCATCGCCAGCGCATTCATGACCGTGGCCAGCATGCCCATGTGGTCGCCGGTGACGCGATCCATGCCGCCTGCCGCCAAGCCTGCGCCGCGGAAGATATTGCCGCCTCCGATGACCAGGCCGATCTCGATCCGCGCCTGTTGCACCTCGATGATCTCGCGCGCAAGGCGGCTGATGACTTCCGGATCGATGCCGTAATCCTCGCGGCCCATGAGCGCCTCACCGGAAAGCTTGAGCAGGATGCGGCGGAACATCGGCGCGGGTGCGGTCACGGTGGTCTCGGCAGGTTGGGCAAACCCATGAAGTCTAACCGGATGGTTGCAGGCTGTCAGTGCTGGCGCGTCATGACGCGTGTCAGAACTTCGGTGTGTGCGGTTCCGAGGCGAAGCCGACAGTCAGCGCGCCTTCGCCGACGTTGACCATTGCGGTAACACTCATCACGGCCTCGCCGAGTTGGACGTTGTGTTCCGCGCAGGTCTTGGCCAGCACGTCGTAGCCTTGCAGCGCGTGGAGTTTCTCGAGCTCGCCGCCGTAGCTGAGGTTGACGTACGGGGCTAGCAGGCCCTTGCGCACGCGTTCGGCGACATAGTTGAACACCGCGACCGAGCTGGCATCGAAGCCCTTGGCTTTGCCAACGGTGGAGGTTTCGCCACGGTAGATCTGCAGGATCGGTTTCATGTCGAGCATCGTGCCAAGCGCAGCGCGATACCAAGGAAGGTTCTTGTCGCCACGCTTGACCAGGCTTGCCCGCAAGTGGAACAAATCGCGCGGCACCATGAAGCCATAGGTGTTGTTGGAGAGGAACTCCAGCCGTTCGCGCACGGCGTTGTGGTCGGCGCCTTCCTCGATCATGCGGACGCCTTCCAGCACGGCGATCGCCTGGCCCGCGAAGGCCGTCTTGCTGTCGAGCACGCGCATCTGGAAGATGCCCTTGAGGCCGGCGTCTTTACGGATCGGATGGTAGTAACGCAGGATTTCGCGGCTCGCCATCACCGCGTTCTGGTAGATCGCGCTGCGCGTGGAGGTGATCGTCAGGCAGAACACGAAATCATATTCAGTCACGAGCCGCGACAGGAACAATTCGCGAAACTGCTCGGTCGAATAAGGCGTGGATTCGGCGGCATGCACGCGGTCGCCGAGGGTTTCGCGATAAAAGCGCAAGGTGGCGACGGGATCGCGTTCGTCGGCAAAGGTGGTTCCGTCGAAGTGGATCGTGGTCGGCAATACCACGACCTTGTGTTCGTCGAGATAGTCGCGTGGCAGGTCGCAGGCCGAGTCAACCGTAATTCCGATACGCATGAGCATTCCCCCCCGGGAAAGCTAGCTGGAGTGTGTGGCTAGCTGCCTATTCATTTCACGAACAGGCGGTGTTGTCCAGTGGGGATCGTACGGTAACGTGATGTGCATCAACGAAAAAGCCGCGATTTCTCGCGGCAATTGTTTTACAGCGATCCATCGCCGCGCGATTGTTCAAGCCTGGGGATCTGCCAGTTTGTTGGCAATCTGCGGCAGGCGTACCGGCCATCCATGGCCGGACTTTCAATGAATGCGCCGCAATTCCTGATGGAAGCAAGCCTCAGGCGAGGCCGGCCTGCTTCATCACTTCGGCGGCGAAGTCATCTTCCTTCTTCTCGATGCCTTCGCCGACCGCGAGGCGGGTGAAGCGCAGCACTTGTGCGCCGGCTTTCTTCAGTACCGCTTCCACGGTCGAATTGGTATCGAGCACGTAAGGCTGGCCGGTGAGGCAGATGTCGGACAGGGCCTTGTTGACCTTGCCGCCGATCATCTTCTCGATGATTTCGGGCGGTTTGCCGGTGTCCTTGACCTGCGCCAGCGCGATGTCCTTTTCCTTCTGCACGATCTCGGCCGGCACTTGGTCGGGCGACACGTACGGAGGGTTCATCGCGGCGACGTGCATCGCCAGGCCGCGCGCGAGCTCAGCGTCGCCGCCCTTGAGTTCAAGCAGCACGCCAATCCGGCCACCGTGCACGTAGGCGCCGACGTTGTGCGCACTGTCGATGCACGCCATGCGACGCACCTGGATGTTCTCGCCGATGTTGGCAACCAGCCACTGCCGGCCTTCCTCGACGGTCTTGCCGTACGCGGTCGCGGCGTTTTTCAGCGCTTCAACATCCTGCGCGCCGCTGGTGAGAGCGGTCTGGGCGACTTCGTCGGCAAACTTGAGGAAGTTGGCATCCTTGGCGACGAAATCGGTTTCGGAATTGACTTCCACAAGCACGGCCTTGCCGGTGTCCTGCGCCAGCACGATGCGGCCTTCGGCGGCAACGCGACCGGATTTCTTGTCGGCCTTGGCCAGGCCCGTCACGCGCAGGTGTTCCATCGCGGCTTCAATATCGCCGCCCTTGTCGGTCAGTGCCTTCTTGCATTCCATCATGCCGGCGCCGGAGCGCTCGCGCAGTTCTTTCACCAGGGTGGCGGTGATTTCCATTGTTTCGACCTCTCAGCTTGCGAAGGGCGCGCAGTTGGCGCGTCCGGAACGGGAGTTGATGCGACGGAGCCATGCTCGCTCCGTCACATGACGTTGCCTGTGCAGCCCGATGATTACTCGGCTGCGGGCTTGTCGGCTGCGGGCGCTGCGGGCTTGTCGATTGCGGGTTTGTCGGCGGTGGTGGCGACTGCATGACGCGGCGGTGCCGGACGCTTGGTCGGTGGGCGACGGTCATTGCCTGGGCGACGATCGTTCGCGCCTGCGCGCTTCTTCTTGTCGTCGTTCGCGATCGGATTGCCTTCGGCATCGAGTTCGACGAACTCGTCTTCGCTGCGACCAACGATCGGCGTGGCAGCCTTGCCTTCCAGCACGGCATCGGCGGCGGCGCGAGCGTACAGCTGCACGGCACGAATCGCATCGTCGTTGCCCGGAATCGCGTAATCGACCAGCGCCGGATCGTAATTGGTATCGACAACGGCGATGACCGGAATGCCGAGCTTCTTGGCCTCCTGGATTGCGATGTTCTCGTGGCCGATATCGATCACGAACAATGCATCAGGCAGGCGATCCATGGCCTTGATGCCACCAAGCGAGCTGTCGAGCTTCTCGCGCTCGCGGCGACGCTGCAGCACTTCGTGTTTCACCAGCTTCTCGAACGTGCCGTCGGTTTCAGCGGCTTCGAGTTCCTTCAGGCGCGACACCGACTTCTTGACCGTGGCGAAATTGGTGAGCGTGCCGCCGAGCCAGCGCTGGGTCATGTAGGGCATGCCGCAACGGGTGGCTTCTTCCTTCATCGCCTCGCGCGCCGAGCGCTTGGTGCCGATGAACAGGATGCTGCCGCGCTTCTGCGCGATCGCCGAGAGGAAGTTCATCGCGTCGGTGAACAGCGGGACGGTCTTCTCGAGATTGATGATGTGGATCTTGCCGCGGGCGCCGAAGATGTACGGAGCCATCTTGGGATTCCAGTAGCGGGTCTGGTGGCCGAAATGGACGCCGGCTTCCAGCATCTGACGCATGGTGACTTGGGGCATTGTGATGATTCCTGATAATGGAGTTTGCCCACGTGATGCGGGATTGCGAGAGGCTCGCAAACAAACTCCGGGGTTGGGCTTCCGCAGGCCCCGCGACAACGACCTCCTTGCGGAGGACCCCGGTGCCGGCGCACTTACAATAAGTGCAGAGCCTACGTGTGGATTCGCCGATGACGTACGGCGTTGACGGACTCGCGGGCAGGCCCGCAAAGCCGGGGAATCATACCGGCTGGCCGAAACCTAGGCAAGTAGCGGATAATCGCACCATGCCAGTCACCATCAAAAACACCGACGAGATCGCCAAGATGCGCGTGGCCGGGCGGCTCGCGGCCGAAGTGCTGCAGGTCATCGCCCCGCACGTGAAGCCCGGCGTGAGCACGGCCGAACTCGACCGCATCTGCCACGACCACGTCGTCAACGTGCAGCACGCGATTCCGGCCAATGTCGGTTACCGCGGTTTCCCGGCGACGGTCTGCACCTCGGTCAACAACGTCATCTGCCACGGCATCCCGAGTGATGCGAAAATCCTCAAGGATGGCGATATCGTCAACATCGATGTCACTGTGATCAAGGACGGCCTGCACGGCGACACCAGCCGCATGTATGTCGTCGGCGAGCCGCCGGTACTTGCGCAGCGCCTTGTCGATGTCACTCGCGAGGCGCTGTGGTGCGGCATTCGGGTCGTGAAGCCTGGCGCCACGCTCGGCGATATTGGCCACGCGATCCAGAGTTATGTAGAAGCGGAGCGTTTCAGCGTCGTCCGCGAGTACTGTGGCCACGGCATCGGCCGCATCTATCACGAAGATCCGCAGGTGCTGCACTACGGCCGTCCCGGCGACGGCTTGGTGCTGAAGAAGAACATGACCTTCACCATCGAGCCGATGGTCAACTCCGGCGCACGCCACACGCGGCTGATGCCGGATGGCTGGACGGTCGTCACCAAGGATCGTTCACTCTCGGCGCAATGGGAACACACGTTGCTGGTGACCGACGACGGCGTGGACATCCTCACCCGCGTGCCCGGCGACGACAACGAACCCTCGCAAAACGGGCTGTGAAGACAGCACCGCCTGCATCCTCGCAGCCGGTCGCCCCAGCGCTCGACGATGCGGTGAATGCGGCATCCATGGATGATGCAAGTTGGGCGCTCGCTGCACGCACGCAACGCGCGGCAAGGGATTCGCAACGTGCCGCGCAATTCGATGCTGGCGCACCCGTCGATGAGTTGTTGCGAACGCGCTCGTCCGCCGTCGATGCCGTCGTGGTGGCGGCATGGCTGCGCGCCTGCATGGCGTTGTCGGATGCCGAACGGCGCGGCCTCCACCTGTTTGCCACCGGTGGTTATGCGCGGCAAAAGCTGTATCCGTATTCCGATGTCGATCTGCTGGTGCTCTCCTGTGCTACGCCGACTGCCGCGCAGCAGGAAGCCTTGTCGCGCTTCTTCGCCTTGCTCTGGGATGCGGGACTGAAGACCGGACATGCCGTTCGCACGCCAGCCGAATGCACCGAAGCTGCGACCGCCGACATCACCATCGTCACCGCAATGATGGAAGCACGCTTGCTGCATGGCGATCCATCGTCGATTGAACTCTTGCGTGCTGCGATTGCGCCACCGAGCGTGTGGCCGGCAGCGGCGTATTTCGCCGGGAAACGCGAAGAACAGCGCAACCGCCACCTGCGGTTCAACGACACCGCTTACAACCTAGAACCCAATATCAAGGATGGCCCCGGCGGTTTGCGTGATTTGCAAACCTTGAACTGGATGGCGCAGCGCGTGCTGGGAGTTGCCGATCTTGCGAATCTCGTACCGCTCGGTCAACTTGGCGAAGACGAATACGCAGCGCTCGTGCGCGAAAGCCGCACGCTGGCGCGATTGCGCTACGCCTTGCACCTGGTTGCCGGTCGTGCCGAAGAGCGACTGCTATTCGATCACCAGAAGACCCTGGCGACCCGGCTCGGGTTCAGCGACGAACGCCGCGACAACCTTGCGGTCGAGCAATTGATGCAGGGTTTCTTCCGCAGCGCAGCGATCGTGTTGCGCATCAACGAACGCCTGCTGCAACGTTTCGAGGAGCAGTTGGAAGGCACTGCGGAGCCAGTCGCGATCGAGTCGGGTTTCGTGTCGCGGCGCGGCTACCTCGCATTCGCCGACAGCGAGCCTGCCGATGCCGATCGCTGCATCGGACTGTTCGCGGCGTGGGCGCTGCATCCGGAATTGCGGGGGCTGCATTCCGAATCTGCGCGTCGCCTTGCCGAAGCGCTGCCACGCATTCCGGCGTATGCCGATGCATCACCGGCGTTGCGCGCGCAATTCATGGCATTGCTGCGCAGGAGCGATGCCGTCACCACGCTCACGCGGATGGCGCGGCTCGGTGTGCTGTCGCGCTACCTGCCGGGCTTCGGCAAGGTCTCCGGACGCATGCAATACGATCTCTTCCACGTGTTCACGGTGGACCAGCACACGCTCGCGGTGCTCAAACACATGGATGGTTTTGCGAGTGGAGCCGAGGCCGATCGCTTTGTCCATGCGCAATCGGTGTGGCCGCGCCTGCGCAAGCCCGAACTGCTGTTTCTCGCCGGCCTGTTCCACGACATCGCCAAGGGCCGTGGCGGCGACCATGCCGAACTCGGTGCCGACGACGCGCGCGAATTCTGCATCGCCCACGGGTTGCCGCAAGCCGACACCGATCTGGTTGCATGGCTGGTACGCGAACATCTCATCATGTCGATCACCGGGCAGAAGCAGGACATTGCCGATCCGGCGGTGATCAACCGATTCGCCGAGCGTGTCGCCGATCGCGAACATCTCGATTATCTGTATCTGCTGACTTGTGCCGACATCGCTGGCACCAGCCCGAAACTGTGGAATGCGTGGAAGGATCGGTTGTTCTCGGATCTGTATGCAGCCACGCGTTTTGCCTTGCGACGCGGGCTGGAACACCCCGTGCACGCGGCCGAACGCATCGCCGAAACGCGGGCTGATGCGTTGGCGCTATTGCGCGTCGAGGACTTCGACGTCGCCATGATCGAACGTGCGTGGGCGTCATTGCCGGATGAAGTCTTTCTGCGCTACCGCGCGTCGCAGATCGCATGGCAGACCACGGCGATCATTGCCCACGTCGGCAGCAGCGATGCGCTCGTCACCGTGCGTGCATTGGATGACTCTGGATTACTGGAAGTGTTCATGCTCGCTGCCGATCGCGATGGCTTGTTCGCCACCGCTGTTGCCACGCTCGACCGACTCGGCCTCGGCATTCTCGAAGCACGCGCATTGGCCACCCGCGATGGCCGCGTCTTCGACAGTTTCCATGTGTTGTCGGTGCAGTCGAATCGACTGATCGTAGCCGAACGCGTGGCGCAGGCGTTGCGCACGGCAATGCAGAAAACAGAACCAGTCAAGCCGACCAGGCGGGCGTTGCCGCGCGCGTTACGGCATTTCAGCATTGCTCCGCGCGTCGAATTTTCCGATGCCGGTGCGATGACGCGAATGACGCTCGTCGCCAGCGATCGCCCGGGTCTGCTCGCCGATGTCGCGCAGGTACTTCGCGTCCAGCGCCTGCGCGTGCATGATGCGCGTATCGCTACTTTCGGCGAGCGCGCCGAGGATTTTTTCCTGATCAGCGACGATCGCAATACGACGCTCGACGACAACCAGCAATCGCGTCTTCGCGACGCACTGATCGCAACCATGGAGTCTCAGACGCGATGAACGACCAGCAATTGCAGGCATTGATCGACGCTGCCTGGGAACGCCGCGATGCCTTGGTCGCGGGCGACGTGGAGCAATCGTTGCGACCGGCGATCGAGAATGTCATCGCGCGGCTTGAAGTAGGCGCGTTGCGCGTCGCGGAGCCGTCGGCTGCTGGCTGGGTCGTCAACCAGTGGTTGAAGAAAGCCGTGCTGCTGTATTTCCGGGTCACCCCGAATGCAGTGCAGGACGCGGCACCTGCGCCATTCTGGGACAAGGTGCCGCAGCGCTTTGCAGGCTTTGATGCCGAAGCGTTCCGCGCCATCGGCGTGCGCGTAGTACCGGGTGCGGTGGTGCGTCGTGGCGCGCATCTCGGGCGTGATGTCGTGCTGATGCCGAGCTTCGTCAATATCGGCGCACATGTTGGCGCGGGCACGATGGTCGATACTTGGGCAACAGTTGGTTCGTGCGCACAGATCGGCGCGCGCTGCCATCTTTCCGGCGGTGCGGGCATCGGCGGCGTGCTTGAGCCATTGCAGGCTGCGCCGACGATCATCGAGGACGACTGTTTCATCGGCGCGCGTTCGGAAGTCGTGGAAGGCGTGATCGTCGAGCGCGGCAGCGTGATCGGCATGGGCGTCTTCCTCGGCCAGAGCACGCGTATCTACGATCGCGCGACGAAGACGATTTCGTACGGCCGCGTTCCGGCCGGCAGCGTGGTGGTGTCAGGCTCGTTGCCTGCAGTCGATGGCTCGCACTCGCTGTATTGCGCGGTGATCGTCAAGCAGGTGGACGCAATGACGCGGTCAAAAACATCGGTGAATGAATTGTTGCGTGGAGCGGCAGAGTGACGGCGCTGTACGGCCTCGCCAACTGCGACACCTGCAAGAAAGCGCGCAACTGGCTCACGCGATTTGGAGTCGCGCACGTCTTCGTCGATTGCCGCGAACAGCGCGTAGCGCCGGAGACGCTGAAGGATTGGGCGCGTCAACTCGGTGGCTGGGACAAATTGATCAATCGCGCGTCGACGACGTGGCGCAGCTTGCCGGATGCGCGCAAGACG
>JBDSVN010000061.1:0-3290 GCA_039927175.1 Lysobacteraceae bacterium
GCGCGATCTTCAACAGCGCCAACTTTTCCAGCATCGCAACCGATGCTAAGGGCGTCATCCAGATCTTCAATGTCGGCGCCGAACGCATGCTTGGCTACACCGCCGCCGAGGTGATGAACAAGATCACTCCGGCCGATATCTCTGATTCGCAGGAAGTCATTGCGCGTGCTGCGGTACTGAGCCTGGAGCTGGATACGCCGATTACGCCGGGATTCGAGGCATTGGTCTTCAAGGCCTCGCGCGGCATCGAGGACATCTACGAACTGACCTACATTCGCAAGGATGGCAGCCGCTTCCCCGCGATCGTCTCGGTGACGGCATTGCGCGATGCGCATGAAGAAATCATCGGCTACCTGCTGATAGGGACAGACAACACGGCGCGCAAGAAGGCAGAGGAAGCGCTGCTCCAGGCGGGCGCCCTGCAGAGCGCGATTTTCAACAGCGCCAACTTCTCGAGCATCGCCACCGATGCGAACGGGGTCATCCAGATCTTCAATGTCGGCGCGGAGCGCATGCTCGGATACGCCGCCGCCGAGGTGATGAACAAGAACACCCCGGCGGATATTTCCGATCCGCGCGAAGTCATCGCCCGTGCGGCTGCTTTGAGCGTGGAACTGGGTACGCCCATCACTCCGGGCTTCGAAGCGCTCGTATTCAAGGCCTCGCGCGGCATCGAGGATATCTACGAACTGACCTACATTCGCAAGGATGGCAGCCGCTTCCCCGCGATCGTTTCGGTGACGGCGTTGCGCGATGCGCAGGAAGGCATCATCGGTTACCTGCTCATCGGCACCGACAATACCGCTCGCAAGCAGGTCGAGGAAGCACGCACCCTGCTCGACCAGCGTCTGCGGGACCAGCAGTTCTACACCCGCTCGCTGATCGAATCGAACATCGATGCGCTGATGACGACCGATCCCCAGGGCATCATCTCGGACGTCAACCAGCAGATGATCGCACTGACCGGAAGCACGCGCGATGAGTTGATCGGTGCGCCGTGCAGGAATTTTTTCACCGATCCGGTGCTCGCGGACGCGGCTATCAACCGCGTGCTCACCGAGAACAAGGTCAGCGACTATGAGCTGACGGTGCGTGCGCGCAATGGCGAGGAAACGGTGGTGTCGTACAACGCCGCGACCTTCCACGACCGTGACCGCAAGCTGCAGGGCGTGTTCGCCGCCGCGCGCGATGTGACCGATCGCAAGCGCTTCGAGAGGACCCTGCTCGAGAAGAACATCGAGCTCGAGCACGCAAGCCGCATGAAGTCGGAATTCCTGGCAACGATGTCGCATGAATTGCGCACGCCGCTCAACGCGATCATCGGCTTTTCCGAGGCGCTCAAGGACGGCCTGATGGGCGAGATGAGTGCCAACCAGCACGAATACATCGGTGACATCTTTACCAGCGGCCAACATCTGTTGTCACTGATCAACGATATTCTCGACCTGTCGAAAGTCGAAGCCGGAATGATGACGGTCGAGCTTGAAACGGTTGACCTCGACAACCTGCTGTCGAACAGCCTGTCGATCGTCAGGGGAAAAGCCGAGGCACAACGGATCCGGCTCGAGCTGGAATCCGATGAAGACATGAACATGGTCCAACTGGACATGCGCAAGACCAAGCAGATCGTCTACAACCTGCTGTCCAACGCGGTCAAGTTCAGCCCGCACGCTGGACGAGTCATCTTGAAAGCACGGTACGTCGCCCGCAGCACAGTTGGCCTGTTGGCAGGTCCGTGGCCGGCGCACACCTTCCCGCTGGCCGACAACGAGTACAGCGAATTCCTTGAAATCAGCGTGAGCGACAGCGGCATCGGCATTTCGAGGGCTAACATGGAGAAACTGTTCCACGCATTCAGCCAGATCGATAGCAGTCTTGCGCGCAGGTTCGAAGGTACGGGGCTCGGACTGGCAATGGTCAAGCAGCTCGCCGAACTCCAGGGCGGCACGGTCGCGGTGGCGAGTTCGGAAGGCGAAGGCTCCCGCTTTGTCGTATGGCTTCCGCTGCGACCGACAGCGCAGTCAACCGCGAGACCCATGGCAGATCCGGCCACCGATGCCGGCCAAACGGTCGAGATGAAGGACCACATCGCACTGGTGGTCGAAGACGACGAACGTTCGGCGGATCTGGTTCGCTTGCTGCTGGAGGCCGAAGGATTCACCGTAATGCACGCCGCAAGCGCCGAGATGGCCCTGGAATTGGCATCACAGCACCCGTTGAGTCTGATCACACTCGACATCCAGTTGCCGGGCATCGATGGCTGGGAATTCCTGCAGCGGATCCGCGAAAACAGCACGCTTGGTCGCGTGCCCGTGGTCGTGATCGCCGGCCTGATCGACCAGATTCCGACGGTCGGCGGCGGCGCTGCCGCAGTCCTCCAAAAACCCATTAGCCGCGTCCAGCTCAAGTCAACACTGGCCGGCTTGGGCCTGCACCCCATACCCGAACGCACGCACACGATCCTGGTGGTCGACGACGATCCAAAAGCCGTAGAGATGATTACCGCCTTCCTGCCAGCCCCGGCGTATACGGTCGTGCGCGCCTATGGCGGCGCCGAAGCGATCATCCTGGCGCAGCGGTTGCGTCCGGACCTGATTTTGCTCGACCTGATGATGCCGGAAGTGGACGGATTCGAAGTCGTCGAATCCCTGAGCCTCAACAGCCTCACCGCGCGCATCCCGATCCTGGTGGTGACCGCCAAACAGATTACGCAGAAGGATCGGGACTTGCTCAACAGGAGCCCGCACCAGGTGATCCAAGTTGTCGAAAAGGCTGGATTCGACAGTGCCGGATTCATCGCGGAAGTCAGGCGCGCATTATCATTCAACTAAGAAAGCACACCTTATGGCCAGAATCCTGATTATTGAGGACAACCCGGCGAACATGAAGCTCGCCACGCTGCTGCTGGCCAACTTCGGCCACTTGGCGCTGTGTGCCGTCGATGCGGAAACCGGTCTGATGCTTGCTCGCTCCTGCAAGCCCGACTTGATTCTGATGGACATCCAGTTGCCCGGCATGGACGGCTTCGCGGCAACCGCGCTCTTGAAGAGCGATCCAGCCACCGCGGCGATTCCGATCATTGCCCTGACCTCGATGGCGATGAAGGAAGACCAGGAAAAAAGCCGGCTCGCCGGTTGCGATGACTACATCGCCAAGCCACTGCGCTACAAGGAGTTGAATACAGCCATCACCGCCTTGTTGTCCAGGCATGCACCACATACAGTCCAACCAGCGAATGTTCTGGATCCGACAAAATGACTATGGTCCATGCCAACATCCTGATCGTCGAC
>JBDSVN010000062.1:0-2565 GCA_039927175.1 Lysobacteraceae bacterium
AACACCATGTTGGTGTGCTGGCCGACCAGGCTGATGCCCGGCGCGTCGTGCAACGCTTCCGCGAGACGTTCGGCGCGGGCGTGGTCGTCGGCGAGGCGTTCGACGTGATGATCGAGCGCATGGATGCACCCGGCCGCGAGGATGCCGGCCTGTCGCCAGCCACCACCGGCGACTTTGCGCCAGCGTCGGGCTACATCGATCAAGCCCTTGCTGCCGACAAGGACCGAACCAACCGGCGCGCCCAGGCCCTTGGAAAAGCACACCGACACGCTATCGAAGAATTGCGCGATGTCGCGTGCGGGCAGCCCGGTGGCGACTGCGGCGTTGAACAGGCGCGCGCCATCGAGGTGCAGCGCCAATCCGCGCCGATCGCAGAATGCACGTGCATCACGCAGGTATTCCAGTGGCAGCGGCCGGCCATGCCAGGTGTTTTCGAGGCACAGCAATTTCGTGCGCGCGAAATGCGGATCGATCGGCTTGATCGCGCGCTCGACTGCATCCAGCGGCAGCGTACCATCGCCGGCATGCGGAATCGGCTGCGGCTGGATCGAACCGAGCACCGCCGCACCGCCGCCTTCGAACTTGTAGGTGTGCGCTTCCATGCCGACGAGGTATTCGTCGCCGCGCTGGCAGTGCGCCATCAGCGCGAGCAGGTTGGATTGGGTGCCGCTGGGCCCGAACAGGCCGGCCTCGAATCCGAGTTTTGCCGCGAGGCGCTCCTGCAATGCGTTGACGGTTGGGTCTTCGCCGTAGACGTCGTCGCCGACCACGGCGCACAACATCGCTTCGCGCATGGCGCGTGTCGGCTGGGTCACGGTGTCGCTGCGCAAATCGATCCAGTGCATGGTCTTGGCTCGGCTGGGAACCTGCAAAGTTTATGCTGCTTCCGGACCGCCGGACGGAATAGACTCGCGCCATGAAAATTGCCAGCTGGAACGTCAATTCGCTCAACGTGCGCCTGCCGCACCTGCTGCAATGGCTGGAATGCGCACAACCTGACGTGGTCGCGTTGCAGGAAACCAAGATGGAGGACGTGAAGTTTCCCGACACGGCATTGGCCGAGGCCGGCTATCGCAGCGTGTTCTCCGGGCAGAAAACCTACAACGGCGTGGCGATTCTTGCGCGCGGCCATGCGATCACCGATGTGCAGGCCGGCATTCCCGGCTTTGCCGATGAGCAGAAACGCGTGCTCGCCGCGACCATCAATGGCGTGCGTGTCGTCGATGTGTACGTGGTGAACGGACAAGCCGTCGGCAGCGAGAAATACGATTACAAGATGCGCTGGCTCAGCGCGTTGCACAATTGGTTGCAGGACGAAATGACGCGGCATCCGAAACTCGTTGTGCTCGGCGATTTCAACATCGCACCGGATGATCGCGATGTACACGATCCGATCGCCTGGAACGACGATTCAATCCTGACATCCACCGCCGAACGCAGCGCTTTGCGCAAGCTCTTGGCGCTGGGCTTGCACGACAGTTATCGCCTGCTGCACGACGAAGGCGGCGTGTTCAGTTGGTGGGATTACCGGCAGGCGGGATTCCGCCGCAATCTCGGGTTGCGCATCGATCTGGTGCTGGTCAGCGACGCATTGCGCTCTGCTTGTGTCGCCGCATCGATCGATCGCGAACCACGCAGCTGGGAGCGCGCTTCCGATCACACGCCGGTCCTTGTCGAACTTGGCTGAGCGGAACACGGAGTCGAACGCGTGGATTACTTCGCCATCGCACTGACCATTGTCGGCGTCATTGGGTTCTACAACGCCGGGGAATACGAATCGCGCGATGGCAGTCCGAACCACGGCATCTTGTGGGCGACGCTCTCACTGCTGCTCTCGGTCGTCGTGTTGTTCGTCGCAGGATTCGGCTGGTTGCCGTGGCTGATCGTGCAAGCCGGATTGTTTGTTGGCATTGCTTGCGTTCGCGTCTGGATGGAGGATCGCGAACGCAAGTGAAAACAGGCTGGCGCGTTCTGATTTGCTGGCGGCATGCAATCAGCATTGCATCGGCACGTGGATGGATTGCGCGCACGTAACCGAATTTGTGTCGATGACACAAACAAAAACGCCGCCGGGATTGCCGGCGGCGTCTCGATGCAA
Organism: Lysobacteraceae bacterium; assembly: GCA_039927175.1. Lineage (GTDB taxonomy): Bacteria > Pseudomonadota > Gammaproteobacteria > Xanthomonadales > Xanthomonadaceae > SZAS-103. The sequence continues at coordinate 2,099 of JBDSVN010000062.1, forward strand.
ATCTTGCGTTGCGTTTATTGCATGTCCACCGTTTCGTGGAATTCGATGCCAAGGTCGGTCAACTCGACGCTGCCTTGCACGCGCTTGAACCAGTTCGCGTACATGTCCATCGTGGCCGCCTGCTGCTCCATGGCTTTCTGCGCGTCGGCATCGCCCATGGTTTTCGCCTGCTTGCGCATCGTGTCCGCGATCAGGTGGTAAAGCTCGCCACGTGCGCCGCCTGCGAACAGCGGCTGCTGTGCCGGATCGATCTTCATCGCGTCGCCGAGCTTGGCGTCTTCACCGGCACCGATCGAAATCGCAAGCAACTTGTCGGTCATTGCAGCAGAGATGGGCTCCTGAATCGGGATGTTCGGGCTCGGCGGCACCGCCTTGGGCACGCCGTCGGGCTTGAGCCCAAGCGTGCCGAGGGCTGGCACCATGCTGCCGGCCATCGCCAGCAGCGAAGCCGGATTATCCGAACCGAT
>JBDSVN010000063.1:0-4402 GCA_039927175.1 Lysobacteraceae bacterium
TTTCATCAAAAAATTACAAGACACTGGATGACCGGTTTCACCGTTATAAAACCCCTCCGGATTTCGCCGGAATGACGAGCAAAGCAGCATCGATCATCAGGAACCCAATGAACGCACATTCCAGCGAACACATCGTCAAGAGCTTCGACACCGAACTCGCACGCCTCACCGGCGAAATCGTGCGGATGGGCGAGATCGCCGTCGCCCAGCTTGAAGCAGCGATGGATGTGCTTGAACGCCGCGACAGCCGCGCCGCCGAGCGCGTGATCATCAACGATGACGCGATCGATGGACTCGAAAACGCGGTCGGCCAGGACGTCGTCAAGCTGCTGGTGATGCGCTCGCCGATGGCGCGCGACCTGCGCGAAGTGCTGGCCGCGCTGCGCATCGCATCGGACATCGAACGCGTCGGCGATTATGCGGCGAATCTCGCAAAGCGCTCGATGGCCCTGAACCTCGCGCCGCCGGTCGCGCCTGCACGTGGACTGCCGGCACTCGCCGAACTCGCAGCCGAACTGATGAACGAAGTCCTCGCCGCCTACCGCGATCGCGATGCCGAACGCGCGATCGTCGCGCGTGCCCGCGATGTCGAACTCGATACGCTCTACACCGGCCTGTTCCGCGAATTGCTCACCTACATGATGGAAGATCCGCGCCACATCACCTCGTGCACGCACCTGTTGTTCATGGCGAAAAACATCGAGCGGATCGGCGATCACGCCACCAACATCGCCGAGAACGTCTGGTTTCTCGTGCATGGCGACGAGGCCATGCCAATCCGCGAGAAGCACGATTTCACCACGCCAGCATGATGCGCAAGGAAGCCGCATGACCGCGACAATCAGGACTGCCGACATTCTTTTCCATGCATCGACCTCGCAGGCATCCTGCTCCGGTAACATCTGCAACATGGAGTCATTAGCCACTCGCAAACAGGCACACAAGCGAGGTTTCGCGTGAACAAGCGCATCCTGATCGTCGAGGACGAACCGGCCATCCGCGACATGGTCGCGTTCGCGCTGCGCAAGGCCGATTTCGAGCCGGTGCATGCTGGCGATGCACGCGAAGCACAGGCCGCGATCGCCGACCGCGTGCCCGACCTGATTCTGCTCGACTGGATGTTGCCCGGCACCAGTGGCATCGAGCTGGCACGGCGCTGGCGCAAGGACGAGATGACCCGCGACGTGCCGATCATCATGCTCACAGCGCGCGGCGAGGAGAACGATCGGATCAGCGGTCTCGATTCGGGCGTGGATGATTACGTCGTCAAACCGTTCTCCGCGCGTGAACTGCTCGCACGCATTCGCGCGGTGATGCGTCGCTCGCGCGAGGACGATGCCGATGGCAGCGTTGCGAGTGGCGGCTTGCGCATCGATGGCGCAGCACATCGCGTTTACGCCGGCGACATTGCAGTCTCCATCGGGCCCACCGAATACCGCCTGCTGCATTTCTTCATGACCCACGCCGAGCGCGTGTATTCGCGCACGCAATTGCTCGATCACGTGTGGGGCGGAAATGTCTATGTCGAGGAGCGCACCATCGACGTGCATATCCGTCGTCTGCGCAAGACCCTGGAACCCCATGGTTTGGAGAATCTGGTGCAGACCGTGCGCGGCTCCGGCTATCGCTTTTCGACCTCGCATTGACGGCACAACGATGCCGCTCTTTCCAGGCGAGTCATGGTTACGCGCGATCACGCAATTGCTCGCGCTGTACCTCGGCGCGCTGGTATTCGGCTGGGTGATCGGCCATGTCTGGTTGCCACTCGCGATCGTATCGCTGGGTGTGGTCGCATGGCACTACTGGCGCCTGTGGCGATTGCTGCAACGACTGACTACGCACCGTCGATTGCCGCCTGCGCGCGGTCGCAGCGTGTGGTCGGAAGCCGAAGACCTGCTGCATCGCCGGCAACTCGATGTGCGCAATCGCAAGCGCCGCCTGCTCGACATGTTGCGCGCCTATCGCGCCGCCGCTGCGGTGTTGCCCGATGCGGTGGTCATCATCGATCGCAACAGCCAACGCGTCACCTGGTTCAACGAAGCCTCCGAGCGTCTGCTCGGATTCCGCTATCCATGCGACAAGGACATGCCGGTGGCGCAATTGCTGCAACCGCTGCCCATCGCGGTATGGATGACCGCCGGCCAGCACGCCGAGCCGATGATCGATGCACCGTCGCCACTCGATCCGCACATCCGCCTCAACCTGCGGCTGATACCGTATTCCGAACAACAATGGCTGCTGGTCGCGCGCGATATCAGCAAGCTCATGCACCTTGAACAGGTGCGGCGCGATTTCGTCGCCAATGTTTCGCACGAACTGCGCACGCCGTTGACTGTCATCCACGGCTATCTCGAACTGTTCGATACCGACGACATGCCGGAGTGGGCGCCGATGTTCGAGGAAATGCGCCGGCAATCGCAACGCATGGCACAGATCGTCGAAGACTTGTTGACGTTGTCTCGTCTTGAAGCGCAGGAATTGCTGCCGGAAGAAACCGTCTCGATGCCGGCACTGCTGCAAACCTTGCGTCGCGAGGGCGAGGCGCTGAGTCAGGGACGCCACACGATCGTCGTCGAGGACACCGCGCAGCTCGACCTGATCGGTTCAACCAAGGAACTGCATAGCGCATTCTCGAATCTGGTCAGCAATGCAGTGCGCTACACGCCGACGGGCGGCAATATCACCATTCGCTTTTCGCCGGATGGCGATGGTGCCGTGCTGGCCGTGCACGACACTGGTTACGGAATTCCTGCGCAACACCTGCCGCGCATTACCGAACGGTTCTATCGCGTCTCCACCAGTCGCTCACGCGAATCCGGCGGCACCGGCCTCGGCCTGTCGATCGTCAAGCATGTGCTTGCGATGCATCAGGCGCGACTTGAAATCGCCAGCGAGGTTGGCAAGGGCAGCGTGTTCTCGATCCACTTCGACGCAGCGCACACCGCGCACCGCACGCGACGCGATGCGGCGCCTGAGTAAGCCACACGACTGAACAGCGCAATGGCACACACGAAGCGGCGCCGAATGCCCGCTCTGTTATCCTGCCGGCATGAATGAATCCACCCCGTTATCGCGCATGGCGCAACGTTTTCGCGGCTTCCTTCCAGTTGCAGTGGACGTGGAAACCGGCGGCTTTGACTGCAACACGAATGCGCTGCTGGAGATCGCGGTGCAACCGATCGTGATGGACGCCGAAGGCTGGTTGTGGCCGGGCGAGATGACCAGCACGCACGTGGTTCCGTTCGCCGGATCGGTGATCGATCCGAAATCGCTGGAGATCACCGGCATCGATGTCGATCATCCATTCCGCGCCGCGCGCGAGGAGCGCGCTGCGCTTGATCACGTGTTCGCGCCGGTGCGCACGGCTGCGCGCGAAGCCGGTTGCCAGCGCGCGATCCTGCTCGGCCACAACGCCTTTTTCGATCTTGGCTTCGTCAACGCAGCGGTCGCGCGCACCGCGCACAAGCGCAATCCGTTTCATCCCTTCAGCACCTTCGATACCGTTTCGTTCGCCGGCATGGCGTACGGGCAAACCGTGCTCAGCCGCGCAGTGCAGGCTGCGGGTCTGGACTGGAACAGCGACGAAGCGCATTCGGCCGTGTACGACACCGATCGCACCGCACAATTGTTCTGCAACATCCTCAATCGCTGGCACGCGGCGCAGACCGGCCGCAGCATTCCCGAGTCACGCTCGGTGGACCTCTAAAGCGCGACATAAGCCCGTGCCGAATCAAGCTTGATTCGGCCAACAGGCAGCGCACAATCACGCTTCCTGCGAAGGCAGGCCGCCCAACCCACCGGAGTCCGCCATGATCCATGACAGCATCCTCGGTACCGTCGGCAACACGCCCGTCGTCCGCATCAACAAGCTCGCGCCGGATCACGTGACGATGTACGTGAAGTGCGAAGCGTTCAATCCGATGTCGTCGGTGAAGGATCGCCTTGCACTCGGGATCATCCTCGATGCCGAAGCACGCGGCGAACTCAAGCCAGGACAGATGGTGGTCGAGGCGACTTCGGGCAATACCGGTATTGCGCTCGCGATGGTGTGCGCGGTGCGCGGCTACCCGTTCGTCGCCTTCATGACCGAAACCTTCTCGATCGAACGCCGCAAGCTGATGCGTTATCTCGGCGCTAAAGTCATCCTCACGCCAGCTGCCGCACGCGGCACCGGGATGGTGAAGATCGCCGAGGAATACGCGAAAAAGCACGGCGCATATCTGACCCGCCAGTTCGACAATCCTGCCAATCCGGCCTATCACCGTGCCACCACTGGCGCCGAAATCGTGCGTGATTTCGCCGGCAAACGGCTTGATTGGTGGGTGACCGGCTGGGGCACCGGCGGCACGCTCACCGGCGCTGGCGAAATGCTGAAACTTGCGCGGCCCGACCTGAAAATCTG
>JBDSVN010000064.1:0-9559 GCA_039927175.1 Lysobacteraceae bacterium
ACCGGGATGGAATCGGTCGGATGCTGCTGGAGTGCCTGAGCGTCGGCCAACAGCTTGGCCAGTAGCGGATGCAAGGCAGCGTCCGGCGCGGGATCGAGTTTGCAGTTCGCAAACATGTAGTTCACTGCTGCGGTGATTCCATCGGCGAGCGCGCGCACCTTGTTCTGGTCCAGATGGCCGTGCTGCATGTGCATCAACCCATCGGATGCAATGCGTACCCGAGCCATGCCCGCTTTCAACGGCGCGTCAGCGTGCCAGCGATGAGTCGTCGTCGCCGGGTGTTTGGCGACGCTGGCGCTTGCAGTGTGTGCGGCGTAACGACTTATCGGGTCGTGCCCGTAAGCAACGCCCGCGCTGGCAAGCAAGAGAACAACCAACAATAGCGGCTTCATGGAAACGATCCTCGCTTGATGGGATGCGCCGTCGTATGCGACACGTAACCGAATGCTGCGATGTTTGCCCAATCGGGTATCTGACCCAGATCAATGCTCACGTCTTTCCCGGCCTGTACTTCAGCGGAAATGAAGCGACCCGCGCAGGGTTCGCATGTTGGTCGGACGATCTGCCGATCGCTACCGGGCACAAGTTGACAGGAATCGGTCCGTCGATTGGTCATGAAGTTCACAACCAATTGAATTTAAAAGGAATGGTGTGGTGGCTATAGGTGGACTCGAACCACCGACCTCGGCATTATGAGTGCCACGCTCTAACCAGCTGAGCTACATAGCCAAATCGTTTTGCGTCGGCAGCAGGATCGTTCGCCGCTGCGGATGTCGCACTGGCCGGGTTGACCGGAACCGTATCGCGAGCCGCGCATTGTCCTCGCCGTCGCGGCTCGCGTCAATTCGAGACTGCTCTGGTTGTGGTGTGTCGGCTGGCTGTGGCAGAGTCGGATCATTGTATTTCGGAGTCCGTACGGTGATCGATCCGGACGGTTATCGGCCCAACGTGGGCATTGTGCTGATGCGTGACGATGGCCAGGTGTTCTGGGCCCGGCGCGTGCATCGTGATGGCTGGCAGTTTCCGCAAGGCGGGATGAACACCGACGAGACGCCGCTCGAGGCTATGTATCGCGAGTTGCGCGAGGAAACCGGTTTGCTGCCGGAACATGTCGAAGTGCTTGGCGCGACACCGGGATGGTTGCGCTATCGGCTACCGTATCGCAGCACGCGTCGTGATGAAAAACCGCAATGCATTGGCCAGAAGCAGGTGTGGTTCCTGCTGCGGCTGGTTGCCGGCGAAGACGTGGTGCAACTCGACTTGACCGAGAAACCCGAGTTCGATAGCTGGCGCTGGGTGGACTTCTGGTACCCGCTGGAACACGTGGTGCTGTTCAAGCGCACTGTGTATGCGCGTGCACTCGTGCATCTGGCACCACATGCGCAGGCGATGGCGGCCGGAGTGATGATCCTTGGCCTGCAACCTGTCGTGCATTTCGAACGCGACGAGCGTCCACCGCGCAAGGTGGTCGGACGCTGACCCGGAAAATCGGCTGCGCGTCCGGCCTGCATCGGACGAAAATTCAACGCAACAGTTTGCGCAACTCGATTTCGGCGCGCTGGAATTCCAGGCTGAGGTGGTTCACAGCGTCGCCGGGATCGGTCAAGCTCTGGTCGCGCGAGCCGTGTTCAATGCGCTTGGCTGCATCGGATACCTGCATCGCGCCGAGGTTAGCGCTCGAGGATTTGAGCGCATGCGCCGGCGCAATCAGGCCATGGATGTCGCCGGCAATGACCGCGGCTTCAAGCTTGGCCAGATGGCTGGGCGCATCTTCAAGGAAGACATTCACGAGCTGCTTGAACTGCTCGCCCATCGCACTCCACAAATCTTCGATGATTTCCGAATCCAGTGCCGGACCACTTGCCATGGAGTCACCTGTTGAGGCCGTCGCAGTGGCCGCAACTGCCGGAGCGGACACGGCGGCTGGCGTGGCGACTGTTGCGGGTGTCGCACTTGCCGGTTCCGGTTCGCGCACATGCTCGTCGGCCGGACGTTCCAGCCATCGGCGCAACGTGTTTTCCAGATGGTCGCGTGCGACCGGCTTGGACAGGTAATCGTCCATGCCGGCGTCGATGCATTTCTGCCGGTCGCCGGCCATCGCGTTGGCAGTCATTGCAATGATCGGCAGCCGTCGCAAGGCTTTTTCCACTTCGTTCTCGCGCCACAAACGGGTTGCCATGTAGCCGTCCATGATCGGCATCTGGCAATCCATCAGTACGATGTCGTAATGGCCGCGTGCAAGCTTTTCCAGCGCCTGTTCGCCGTTCTCGGCGGTGTCGCAATTCAAGCCGGTTAATGAGATCAACCGTTGCGCCACCATCAGGTTGACCGGGTTGTCCTCGACCAGTAGCAAGCGTCCTTTCAGTGGAGCATGGCGCGCAATCGGGCTGGTTGCGATCGTGCTCACCTGTTGCGAAACCGGCGCAACGCTCACCGCCGCGCGTGCATGGTGAACCGCCGGGCTCGTGATCTCGTCGGCAAGCAATCCAGCGAGCTTGACCCGCAATTCGGCATCGGGAAGCGTCCGCGACACCAGGATCGCATTCACCAATGTGCGCAGGTCGGACGGTACCGGGTCGTTGCCTTCCAGCAGCACGATGCGCAGGTGCTCTATGCCATCCATGCTGGCGAGGTTGCGTTGCAGTGCGATCAGCGTGTTCTTGATCGAGTGCAGGTCGGCGAGGAACAGGTCAAAGCCTTGGTTCGAGTTGCTTGCGGTGTTGCGCAGGTAGATCAGGGCATCGTGGGTGGTGTCGACGTACACCGGATTCACGCCCCAATGCACGAGAGCGCGTGCAAAGCGCCGCTTGAGCAGCGCATCGGAAGTCAACACGAGCGCGCGCGCCCCATGCAGGTCGACACGCGGACCGCCGATCTCGCTGGATGCCTTGAGCACCGGTACCTCGAACCAGAACGTTGAACCGCGGCCGAATTCGGAATCAACGCCGATGCGTCCGCCCATCAAGTCGACGATGCGCTTGCAGATCGCAAGACCGAGGCCGCTGCCTCCATACACGCGCGTGGTCGACGCGTCGGCCTGGGAGAACGCGTTGAACAATTTGTTCGCCGCTTCCGGTGAAATGCCGACGCCGGTGTCGCGTACCTCGAAACGGACCTGATGGTGGGTGCGGGTTTCGCCGATGCGATTGGCATGCACGGCGATCGAGCCACGCTCGGTGAACTTGAGTGCATTGCTGAGCAAGTTGCTGAGGATCTGCCGCAGGCGCAGCGGGTCGCCGCGGAATGCAATATTCATGTCGGGCTCGATGTGCAACGCCAGCCGCAAACCCTTGGCCTGCGCCTGGCGTTCGAGCAAGCGGATCACCGAGTCGAGCAGTTCGCGCAGGTTGAAGCTGACGATTTCAAGCTGCAGGCGATTGGCTTCGAGCTTGGAGTAATCGAGGATGTCGTCCACGATTCGCAGCAATTGGCGCGCCGACTGCAATGCGGTATGCAACATTTCGCGCTGGTCGGGTGCGAGCTTGGACGATTGCAGCAGGTCGAGCATCGGGATGATGCCGTTGAGCGGCGTGCGCACCTCATGGCTCATCGTCGCCAGGAACTCGCCCTTGGCCATCATCGCCGACTCGGCCGCCTGCTTGGCGTCGATCAATTCGAGTTGCAGCCTGCGCACTTCCTCGAGTTCGTGGCGCAGCGCATCGAATTGCGTGGATTGTTCATCGGCGTGGCTGGTGGCGGCCTTGGCTGCGTTGACCGCATTGATGACCGCGTCGGATGCATCGCGCATCTGGTAATGCGTCATGCGCAGGATGGTCAGGATCGAAACAAGGCCAACCAAGGTCAGTGCCAGCGCAACCCAGGCCCACGGCCCGCTGATGCTGGTCAGCTGCAGCGCAAGCGCTATCAGGACGCCGCCACTGGCTAACGCCGTCATCCAGCGCAATAACCTCAGGAACGATCGGGTTCTTGGCATCGTCGCGAGGCTTAGAGCACGGCGGCGTTGAAGTCGAAATCGAGTGCGTCCGCAGCGCCTTGCACCAGGTTGCCCTGGATGTAGTCGATACCGCTCATCCAGAGTGTCGCAGCCGATTGTGCGTCTTCGACGCGGTGGCCGATCACCCGCATTTCGAGCCGGTGCGCACGATCGATGATGGCGCGTAATTCATCACGCAATGTCTGCGGCACGTTGGCCTCGACATATTTCGCGGCCAGTTTGATGAACCCTAGCGGGATCTGGTCGAGCAGGCGGTCGGCCTCAGCCGTGTGTTCGTACTGCCCGAGGCACAGCTGCACGCCTTCATTGCGCATTGCGATCGCGAAATCATGCAGCATGGATGGATGGATGAGACTGTCCTCCAGCCGGCTTTCGAGTACCAGCGAACTGCCGGAGAGACCGTGCGCGATGAGCTCGGAGTGCAACCAGTCGGCCTGTTCGGCGTCCGCGAACGTGGTCATCGACTGCGGTACGAACAGGCGCACCGTGCGGCCATTTTCCGTTTGCTGCTGCAGCACGCTCATCGCACGCGTCAGCACCCAACGATCGATGTCGACGATCAGATCTGCACGCTCGGCGAGCGGCAGGATCTCGCCCGCCGAGCGCAGCCGCCCGGTGATGTCGCGCAAGCGCAGCAAGGTCTGGTATTGCGCGTCATGGCCGCCCTGTACGGCGACGATGGGCTGGTAGATCAATTCGAAACCGTTGTGACTGATGGCTTCGCGCAGCTGGTCGATGATCGCTGCGTCGTGATCCATCTCGGACGTTTTCGGCGGCTCGTGGCGCTTGATGCCGCGGTCGCTGATCCGCGCATCGCGGCAGGCGCGTTCGGCTGTATTGAGCAGCGAACTTGCATCGCCGAACGCAAAGCGCAGCGGGCAGATGCCAACCGAGGCGCGCAAGCGCATCGGGCGTCCGCCGAGATCGAAGGGATGTTGCATGAGCTGGTTGCGCAGATGCTGCGCAAGCGCATCGAGCCGACTATCGTCGAGATCGGCGGCCACCACCAGGAACGCGCTGTCGTTGATGCGCGCGGCCGGATAGTTCTCGCCGATTTCCTCGGACAACTTGCTACCGGCAGCAACCAGTAGTTGCTCGAGAGCGGCAAGGCCAAGTCGGTCGCGCAATGCGGCGGTACCGTCGATTTCAAGGAACAGCACGCCGCCTGTCGTACTGCGACGGTCGGATACGGCGCCGATTGCATCGTTCACCCGATCCAGCACGTAGGCACGCCGGTGCAATCCGGTGGCCTCGTCGCGCGCGCTCATTTCAGGACCATGCTGCATCAATGCGCGCACGCGGCGCACGCGATTCTGCACCGCTGCGATCAGGTGCTTGGGCCGAATCGGCTTGGACAGGAAATCGTCGCCGCCGGCATCGATCGCTTCGTAGCGCATTTCCGGATCGCTCTCGCCGGACAGGAACACGATCGGCGTCTGCGCAAATCCCGGATGTTCGCGGATCAGCGCGGTCAGCTCGACGCCGTTCGCGTGCGGCATGTGCAGGTCCATCAGCACAAGGTCGGGATGCAACGCATCGAGCGCATCGAGCACCATCATCGAATCCTGTTCGACCACCGCCTGCATTCCGGCGTTGGTCAACACGCTCTGCGCGAACAAGGCCTGCGAGCGGTCGTCCTCGACGATCAATACGCGCACCATGTCTTCGGCCGCAGGCGACAGCAATGTCTGCAAGTGCAACAGCACATCGGCTGCCGAGAATGGCGGCAGCAGCAGCGCATCGACACCGGCGCGGCGTGCGTCGAGGCGGACCTGCAGATTGTCCTGGTTCGCCATGGCGACGAACAGGATGCGATTGTGGGTGCGTTGCTGGACAGTGCGACGCACATCGCCAACAGCAGCCAGCTCGGCCGCGTGCGATGCGTCCACCAGCACCATGTGTGGCGACAGGCTCATCAGCAGTTCGATCAGCTCGTCGGCGGTTTCGACCGGCTCGAGTTCGTAGCCGGCGGTTTCCAGGCGCTGCCCAAGTTCGAAGGCCAATGGATTGCCGTCGTTGAGGTGATAAATGCGGCGCGCGGAGTTCTGCACGACAGCTGGTTTGGCCGGATCGAGCGATTTTTGGGCTGCGGCGATGCGGGCATGGGTGGGAGCCGAGGCAGTAGCAGGTTCGGGTTGTGCAGGCGGTTCTGCCCCGGGCGCAGGCGCATCCTTGACCCAGCGTTGCCAGTAACGCTCGGGGGCCATTTCGCTATGGCCGGAGTTACGTTGCGCATCCGGGCGCGGCGCCAGCGCAGCCATGATCGCGCCCATCAGCGCCAGCATGCGCTCGCTTTGTTGCCGATTGGGCAAGGTCTTGCGAACCATGTGCTCGCCGAGCATGTTCTCGAGCGAGAGCAAGTGTTGGCTTGGTTCGATCAGGTCGTAGCGACCGCTGGCACCAGCCAGGCGTTGCACGTCGTCGTTGAGAATCGAAAGTCCTGGCGCATCCCAGCCCTCGCGCAGATAGCGCTGGATGCGCGCCTCGATCGTCTCGATGCGCTTGGGCAGATGGCGCAGGAATGCCTGCCGGTATTCGTCTTGTTGGGACGAGATCGTCTTGGTCATGTCGCGTTTCCCTCGGCCAGCATTATGCGCGGTGCATTGAGTGTACGCATGCGTTCAGAACGGTTTGACCACGACCAGGCAGACGATGCCGATCAGCAGCAATGCCGGAACCTCGTTGAACCAGCGCAGCCAGCGCGACGAGGGAGTCCTGCGGTTGTGGCGGAAATCGGTTGCCAGCTTCGCGCACCAGCCGTGATAGCCGAGCAGCAGCGCCACCAATCCAAGCTTCGCGTGCAACCAGCCCTGTTGCAAGAACACCGGCGTCTCCAGCAGCAGCGCAATGCCGAAGACCAGCGCAAATGCGGCGCCAATGTGGGTGATCGTGAGCAGCCGGCGTTCCATGGTCACAAAGCGCGCTCGCGAAACCGCGTCGGACGCATCGCTGTGATAGATGAAAAGGCGCGGCAGGTAGAACAGGCCGGCGAACCACGCCACCACGAACACGATGTGGAATGCCTTGATCCAGAGCATCAGGTCGAAACCCCCATGCGTCGATGCGAAATGCGGCGCAACACCGCGCGAAAAATCCAGGACACGATCAGCGCGGCCAGCAACAGCGCGCCCACCGACACACCCAAGGCAAGCCACGGATGCGCGATCAGCAGCGCGAGCGCGGTCAGCGAGACCGCATCTTCACCCAGCGAAGCGCTCCAGTTGGTTAGTGGTTCGGGAGACGTATTGATCAAGGCACGGGTTCCACTCTTGATGCCATGGCTGGTCAGGGCCAGCGCGCCACCGGCGAGCAGTGCGCCAGCGTGCAGACTGCCGTCGGGCGACATCGCGGCGGCTGCAAGAAAAGCGCCGACCGGGATGCGCAACAACGTGTGCAACAAATCCCAGCCGGTGTCGACGCCGGGAATCTTGTCGGCACAGAATTCGACCACGGCCAGCACGCCGCAGGTTCCGATCACCCATGGCGACGCTGTCACATGCAGCGCAGACGGCAGATCGATCCAGCCCATCGCACCAGCCAGGCCAATGCCGAACACTGTCAGATAGACGCGCACGCCCGCCAGCCAAGCAAGGGTGAGGCCGATGGCGAACACGGTCGGATTGTCCATCGACGCAGCAAGCATTGCGGCGCATCCATGTACCTGAAGCCTGAAGTATAGCCATAGCGCTGCTTGACGCTGGCGCGGGCTGGCGGCTATACCGGACGGCCATGGACATGTTCACCCTCGTGCGTCACCTGCGTTTGCCGCCATTACGGCGCGGAGCGCGTTGGACATTGATTGCGATCGCCCTGCTTTGGCTCGCCAGTCTCGTGCTGGCGTGGTGGTGGGCGCAGCATTCGGTATCGGAACAATTGTCGCGAATGCATGCCGTCACTACGCAAGCGCAAGCGCAGGCGGCTCAGATCAGCGGCCTGCAACAGCAAGTGACCACGTCCAAGCGTTCCGATGACATCAGCCGCGCGGCAAACCAGGAATTGCAGACCAGCCTATCCGAGCGTGACGAGGAGGTTTCCGCGCTGCGTGCCGATGTTGCGTTCTACGAGCGCCTGGTCGGCACCAGCGGCCAGCGCCGCGGTTTGTCGGTGCACAGCGTGAAGATGCAGCAGGATTCCAACGGCAGCTGGCATTACGACGCCACCCTGATCCAGAACCTCAATCGTGGCAAGGTCAGCCAGGGCGACCTGACCTTGCAGATTGAAGGTGCCACGGCCGGCAAACTGCAGACCCTGATGTGGAACGATTTGTTGCAAAAACCCAATGCCCCTCCGCAGCCGTTCAATTTCCGCTATTTCCAGCAGGTCGAAGGCACGGTGATGATGCCGCCGGGTTTCACCCCGCATCGGGTACGCGTGTACCTGCGGTCGGAAGGCACGACCATCCAGCAGGCGTTTTCGTGGGACGACGCCCTTGACGGTGAAATCGCGGTGCCGGATTCGGGCAAGCGCTGAGCGCGCTGCCAGGAATGCCTTGAACCGCAAGGCCGAACGCCCCATCCTGTGGGTATGTCCAACACGCTTCCCATGCATCCGGCAGCAATGCCGTCGCCTTCGGCCGCGCGATCGCCCGTACCGGAGAAAAGCTACCAGCAACTCGATGCGCTGCTGGCCTTCACCGACGCGGCTGCGAGCAAGGTGGCCGAGTTGATCCGCGAGGAAGGCAATGCTGCGCTCAAGCTGCGCGTGTACATCAGCGGCGGCGGCTGCTCGGGATTCCAGTACGGCTTCAGCTTCGACGAGGAGCAGGCCGAGGACGATCTTGCGGTGCAGAAGCACGGTGTGACCCTGCTGGTCGATCCCCTGAGCCTGCAATACCTGCTTGGCGCTGAAGTCGATTACAGCGAAAGCCTGCACGGTGCGCAGTTCACGATCCGCAATCCGAACGCAAAAACCACCTGCGGCTGCGGCAGTTCGTTCTCGGCTTGATGGCTTGGTCATGAGCGCTGCCGCCCTACCGATCGGCTCTGCAATCCCCACTCTCGCATTCACTGGCTGCGTGCTCGATCGCGCCGAGCATTTGCGCAACGACGATGCGCGTCTCGCCGCATTGTGGCCGGATGCGCGGGTGCTGACCCTGGATCGCAACGGCGACGTCGAGGCCGCGCTCGCGCGCGATGGCTTGGTCGTGCGGCGCGGCACTGCATTTCCGGATGGCACATTCGATGATGCGTTGTTGCTTGGCATCGATGACGAAGGCGCATGGTTTGCGCACATCACGGATACATTGGCGAACGCACTCGACCTGCGCGGGGCGGCATCGAGGTTGCCTGCGTTTGAGGCCGGCCTGTTCGCGTACGCACGCGCACTGGTGCTGTGGCGGCAGCGCACCCGGTTCTGCGTGCATTGCGGTGCGGTGCTGCGAACCACGCATGCCGGTCACATGGCGCATTGCGATGCTTGCGCAAGCGATCACTACCCGCGCATCGATGCAGCAGTGATCATGCTGGTCAGCGATGGCGAGCGCCTGCTGCTCGGTCGCCAGGCGAGTTGGCCACAGCGGCGTTATTCGCTGCTGGCCGGATTCGTCGAGCCGGGTGAAACACTCGAGCAAACCGTCGCGCGCGAAGTGATGGAAGAAGCCAGTGT
>JBDSVN010000065.1:0-6335 GCA_039927175.1 Lysobacteraceae bacterium
TTCAGTCGAAACGGCCAGACCTCAGGAACGCGGCCGTGTACCGCGCGGCCTCGTCGGAAAACGTCAAACCGGTGTGCGCGGCGGCGATGACGCGATGGTCGGTGATACCGGGCAAGCGCGTTTCCTCGACCGAGACCGTGCCGTCGTGCGGGGCCTGCACGCCACCAAGCAGGAAGCCAAGACCGAGCGGCAGGCGTCCAGCGATGACGCCGAGTTGCTGTGGCCCATACCAGCTTTCAAGCCCGTATTCGAGCACATCGAAACTGCGACCGAGCAAAGCCGGGCCGCCAGGAATCGCCTTCAGCGAACGCGCCGCCGCACTGCCGCGCAAGGGCGAACCCAGGCAGACGATACTGCCGTTGATGAGATCCGGATGACGCTGCACGATTGTCGCCGCAATCAATCCACCGAGGCTGTGCCCGACCAGATGGACGGTGCCGCTTCCGAGTGTCGTGATGTGATCACGCAAACGCTCACCGCAGGCATCGATGCCATCGCGCACAGTCGCGTAATCAAAGGTCTGCGAGGCAAAACCTTCGGCATTCAGCCGGCGCGCCAGATAAGTCATGGCCACACCGCGCAGCCACAAGCCGTGCAGCAGGATCGCATGCTCGGTCATGCGTTGCGCGCGTCGCGACGGAACATGAATTCGTGATCGCGCACGCGGCCAACCGCGAATTCGTATTCGGCCACCTTGGAAAAACCCCAGCGCGCGTAGAACCGTTGTGCGCCGAGATTCTCCGACCACACGCTGATCCAGATGCGGCGTGGGCCATTGCGCTCAAGCCACACAAGCGCTTGTTCAAAAAGCCTTCCACCCCAGCCGCCGCTTCGCGCAGCCTTGGTCAGATACAGCCGCTTCAATTCACCATCCTCTGGGGTTACCTCTGAGTGCAACAGGCCGCACGGACCGGCGAGCGCATAGCCAACAGCGACGCTGTTGTCCTCCAGCAGCCACGTTGCATACGCGTCATTGCCCAGCAAACGAGCGCATTCATCGATCGAATAGTTCGTAAGCAGGAAATCCTGCAAGTCCTCGTCGGGATACAGATGTCCGAAAGTGTCGGTAAACGTGCTGATGCCAATTCGCGACAACGCTTCCGCATCGCCGACTGTTGCACGGCGGATTGTGAAAAAGGGGTCAGAGTGAATTTCGCTCATGCACCGTTTCCAGATCCTTCGCCATGAAGATGAAACTTCACTCTGACCCCTTTTTCGTCCGTACCGAAACATGTACTTCCGCGAGCTGCTTGTCTGGCACTTCGGACGGCGCACCGGTCATCAGGCATTGCGCAGTGGTCGTCTTCGGGAATGCGATCACATCGCGGATCGATTCGGTGCCGGCCATCAGTGCGGCGATGCGGTCGATGCCGAAAGCGATGCCACCATGCGGCGGTGCACCGTAACGCAGCGCTTCGAGTAGGAAGCCGAATTTCAGTTCCGCTTCCTCGCGGCCGATGCCGAGCAGGTCGAACACCGCCGATTGCATGTCGCTGCGATGGATACGAATGGAACCACCACCGATCTCGTTACCGTTAAGTACCATGTCGTAACCGCGCGAAACTGCGGTCTTCGCATCGGCGCGCAATGCGGCGACATCATCGACTGCAGGTGCTGTGAACGGATGATGCAGTGCCATGTAGCGTTGTTCTTCTTCGTCCCACTCGAACATCGGGAAGTCGGTGACCCATAGCGGCTTCCAGCCCTGCACGACGAGCCCGAGATCCTTCGCGACTTTCAAGCGCACCGCGCCCATGAAATCGCTAGCGGTCTTGTAGGCTGCCGCGCCGAACAGGATCAGGTCATTCGCTTGGGCTGCCGTCGCGGAAACGATTGCGTGCAGAGTCGCATCGTCGAGGAACTTCGCAATCGGCGAATTCACGCCCTCGCGGCCCTTTGACGCATCATCGACCTTCATCCATGCAAGACCTTTCGCGCCGTACTTCGCCGCGTGCGCAGCGACCTCATCAAGCTGTTTGCGCGACAACGTCGCGCCACCCGATACGCGCAGCGCCACGACACGGCCATCGGCGTGGTTCGCCCAATCGGTGAAGACCTTGAACTCGCAGCTCTTCACGAGATCGCCGATATCGACCAGTTCAAGATCGATGCGCAGGTCGGGCTTGTCCGAACCAAATCGACGCATCGCTTCCGCATAGGTCAAGCGCGGAAATGGATTCACCAACTCGACATCCATCACCTCGCGGAATACGACGTGAATCATCTCCTCGGTCGCATCCTGCACGTCGTGCTCGGCAACCCAGGCGAACTCCATGTCGAGCTGGGTGAATTCAAGTTGGCGATCGGCGCGCAAGGCTTCGTCGCGGAAGCAGCGCGCGATTTGATAGTAACGATCGAAGCCAGCCATCATCAGGATCTGCTTGAACAATTGCGGCGACTGCGGCAATGCGTAAAACTCGCCTGGATGCATGCGTGCCGGCACCAGGAAATCACGTGCGCCTTCGGGCGTGGCCTTGGTCAGGATCGGCGTCTCGATGTCCTGGAATCCACGCGCGTCAAGCCAGTGGCGCAACGACTGCACAAGCTTGATGCGCGTGCGCATCATCTTCTGCATCTCGGGGCGACGCATGTCGAGATAGCGATATTTCAGGCGGATATCCTCGCCCGGATTTTCATGGGCGTGGAACGGAAGCGGATCGGCCTTGTTGAGCAGTTCGATCTGTGTCGCGACGACTTCCACCTTGCCACTTTTGATCTTGTCGTTCACTGCGTGCCGTGCGCGTACGGTGCCGGTGATGCGCAGGCAATCCTCGTAGCCGACATGTGCAGCGGCGGCGATGACATGGGCATTACCGACTGCGTTCGCATCGGGTTCGGCGACGACCTGGACGATGCCTTCATGGTCGCGCAGATCGATGAAGCACAGCCCGCCGAGGTTGCGCGCGACATCCGCCCAGCCGCACAGGGTGACGGTCTGGCCAATCAGACTCTCATCAATGAGGCCGCAGAAATGGGTACGCATGGAAACTCCAGTGGCATTGCTGCGCCAGCAGCGCAAATTCTATTTTAGCCGTGGCGCGCAGCGCGCGCCGATTGGCCGGTGATCGTTCGATGAAGCGCTGCTCGTATGAAGCCTGCTCGTATGAAACCTTATTCGGAAGCCGGTTTGCTTGCTGGCTTCGGGTCGGATTTTGGCGACGATGCAACATCAGCCTTTGCTTCCGACTTGGCCTCGGATTTGGCTTCGGCCGGCTTCGACTCGCTCGATGCAGATCCTTCGCCGCTGCTGCCGGAACTGCCCTCGACCAGATTGCGCTTCTTGTCGCCGTCTTTCTTGAAATCGGTTTCGTACCAGCCGCTGCCGGAAAGCCGGAATGCGGGCGCGGTCAACTGGCGATGCAATTGCTCGGCGCCGCATTCCGGACAGATCGTCGGATCGGGGTCGGACAATCTCTGCAGTCGGTCGAAACGATGACCGCAGCTTGCGCATTCAAAACCGTAGATAGGCATGGCGTACTTTGGGATGCTTATGAAATGAGGATGGGTTCTGAAGACAAGAATTCAAGCGGTTTCGAGGCGTTCGTACAAGGCCAGCCATTCGGTTTCCAGTACGGCATGTTCGCGCGTGAGCGCTTCTTGCCGCTGGCCAAGTTGGCCAATCTCGATGCCGCCATCGTTGCCGTAAATCGCTGGGTCGGCGAGCTTGGCGTTGACCTGCGCGAGTTCGGACTGCAGTTCCGCGATGCGCGTTTCGACTTGCTTGAAGCGGCTTCGCTGCTGCTTTAAAAAGGGGTCAGAGTGAATTTCCCGCCCACGATTCTCGGCTATGTGCATAACCTTCGCAGGGGGAACTTCACTCTGACCCCTTTTTGTTTCTTTCTTCGATTCCGATCCGCCGCGTGAGCGCAGCCATGCCGCGTACGCATCCAGATCGCCATCGAATTCTTCGACGTGACCATCGGCAACCCGCCAGAACGTTTCGCAGACGAGCCCGATCAAATGACGATCATGCGAAACCAGAACGATCGCGCCATCAAAATCCGACAAGGCTTCGGCCAGCGCCTCGCGCATGTCGAGGTCGAGATGGTTGGTCGGTTCGTCGAGCAACAGCACGTTCGGCTTGCGCCATGCGATCAGGGCAAGCGCAAGTCGTGCGCGTTCGCCACCGGAGAACGTATCGACGCACTCGAAGGCGCGATCGCCGGCAAAATTCCAGCGGCCGAGGAAGTTGCGGAAATCCTGCACCGAATCGTTCGGCGCGATGTCGCGCAAGTGATCAATCGGCGATTGCCCAGGCTGTAGCGACTCGACGGTGTGCTGGGCGAAATAGCCGAGCTTGAGGTCCGGATGCGCGTTGCGCTCGCCTGCAAGCAACGGCAGATCGCCGACGAGTGTTTTCACCAGCGTGGACTTGCCAGCGCCGTTTGGGCCGAGCAGGCCAACGCGATCGCCGGCCTCAAGTCCGAAACCGACATTGGCAAGGATCCGGGTGTCGCCATAACCCGCATCGACATGGTTGAGTCGAATCAGCGAATTCGGCAGCCGCAACGGTTCAGCGAAGGAGATGCGAAACGAACGCTCGGCGCGGACCGCTTCAGTCCCGGAAAGCTTGGCGAGGCGTTTGATCCGCGACTGCGCCTGTTTGGCCTTGCTTGCGGTGGCCTTGAAACGGTCGATGAATTTCTGCAGGTGTTCGCGCTCGGCCTGTTCCTTCTCGTGCGCGGCCTGCTGCTGGTGCAACTGTTCGGAACGCTGGCGTTCGAAAGCGGTGTAGTCGCCGGTGTAAAGCTTGGCCTTGCCTTCGTGCAAGTGCAGCGTGTGCGTACAAACGCCGTCGAGGAATTCGCGGTCGTGCGAAATCAACAGCAGCGTGCCGGGATAACGCAGCAGCCACTGTTCAAGCCAGAGCACGGCGTCGAGATCGAGATGGTTGGTTGGTTCGTCGAGCAGCAGCAAATCCGACGGCATCATCAGCGCACGCGCGAGATTCAGGCGTACGCGCCAGCCACCGGAGAATGAGGAAACCGCACGCTGGTGCGTATCGGCAGGAAAGCCGAGGCCGTGCAGCAGGCGTCCCGCACGCGCGGTTGCGTCGTAGCCGTTGAGTTCGTCGAGGCGGTGATGCGCTGCCGCCACCGCGTCGTAATCCTCGGCATCCATCGCGGCAGCTTCGGCGCGGATGACAGCCGCGACTTCGGCATCGCCGCCAAGCACGAAATCGATCGCCGGATCGGGCAGCGATGGGGTTTCCTGGGCCACGCTGGCGATGCGGGTCTTCCCCGACAGATCGAGATCGCCCTTGTCGGACTCGATCTCGCGTTGCACCGCCGCGAACAGGCTGGACTTGCCGGTGCCGTTACGGCCGACCACGCCGACGCGCCAACCCACTTGCAGGGTCAGGTCAACGTCGGACAGCAGCAGGCGTTCGCCGCGCCGCAGGGCGAAATTTCGGAAGGCGATCATGAGCCGCGTATTGTAGCAGTGCAGCGGGTTCCGACGGCTGGTTGCTCGCTCCGCAACACAAAGTTTCAATGACTTGGCAGTGCCAAGCCATGCATCGCATGCCGACTGACATTACACGGCAGCGGGCAGGCCGCGTTGAGCGGATGCTAGGCTGCTTAACAGTCAGGAAAGAGTTCATGTCGACATCCCCGAGTTTGAACGAAGCAGACGTTTCGCAACCCCGGTTCTGGCCGTGGCTAGTGCGCGCGCCGCTGACCCGGATCGTGGTGTTCATGATATTGCTGATCGGCATGCTGTTTGCGACCGCCCACATCCAGGTTGCCTTGCAGTTGCCCGCATCCTCAAAAGACGCATCGGCATGGCAACTGGTCCCGATCGTGCTGTTCAAGCTGCTGTCATTCGCGTTTGCTTACTGGCTGCTCGTGCGCTTGATCGAACAGCGCAAAGTCGTCGAATTGGCCGCACACAAATTGTTGCCGCACAGCCTCGCTGGATTCGGCATCGGCGTGGCACTGATGCTGGCCGTGACCGGCATGCTGTGGCTGGCGGGTGCGTATTCGGTGGTCGGCACGGATGCGCAGGCGCCGTGGCTGCGCAACCTGATCCTGGTTGGCGTGCTCCCTGGAATCACCGAAGAAATCGTCAGTCGAGGCGTGCTCTACCGCATCGTCGAGGAAGGCATGGGCAGCTGGATCGCCTTGATCGTGTCGTCACTGATCTTCGGCTTCATGCATGCGATGAATGCGCATGCGACGTTGTGGAGTTGTCTCGCCATTGCGATCGAAGCGGGCCTGTTGCTGGGCTTGCTCTTCACGGTGACACGATCGTTGTATGTCTGCATGGGCCTGCATGCGGGCTGGAATTTCGTGCAGGGCGCGGTTCTGGGCATCCCGGTGTCGGGTACGGATCCG
>JBDSVN010000066.1:0-9133 GCA_039927175.1 Lysobacteraceae bacterium
AGATCGACATTGCGACGCGTGAGCAATGCGATTCCGTCTTCAGGCGACTGCGCACTCAGCGTGTGCAGGTCGTGCAGCGAGAACAGCACTTCAAGCGCGGTGGCAACCGTCGGGTTGTCGTCGATGACGAGGATGGTGGACATGCAGGATCACGACCTTGTAATCAAACGCTTCGAGTGGCGACTGCGGGCGGTACGCGGGCGGCGCGCCATGCGGGGCCCAGGACCGCCAGCAATCCGAGGGCCCATAGTGCGAGCATACCGAAACCGAGATAAGCCACCGGTAATCGCGGCAATTCAAGCTCGCTCACCAGCAACTGGTTCAATGCGAGTGCGAGTGCTATGCCGCCGACGATTCCGGCCGTGGTGACCATTAGATTCTCGACCAGGAAGTAGCGCAGGATGTCGAACCGCCGCGCACCCAACGCACGTCTCACGCCGATCTGTTTGCGGCGCTGGTTCACCAGCAACGAGGCCATGCCGACGATCCCGCTCGCGGTCACCAGCAACAACAGCACCACCACGGCGATCAGCATGCCGGCCAATGCGTGGTCGGCGCGGTAACGGCGTTCACGCAGCTGGTTCATGGTGTAGGAAGGCAGCAGCACACGGCCATCCATCCGTTCGCTCAATGCTTTCTCGGCATCGGCGATCGCCCGCGCGCGCTGACCGGGCTCGGTCCGAACCAGATATAGCGTGTTCGGATCGAGATCGCGGATCGGGTAGATCACCGAGAACTCGCCCTTGCCTTCATCGTCATCTGCCGACTGCGCCTGCGGCGTCTGCAGGCGTTCGACGATCCCGACGATTATCGACTGCTTCGCCCCCTCGCCGGTGCTGTAGAACAACGGCTTGCCGAGCGCGGAGGCGGCTCCGGGATAGAGTTTTTTCGCGAACGCCGCGGTGATGATGACCGAGCGCGGGATGTTATCGGCCGAATCCGGTCCGACTTCAAGCACATCGGCTGCAGTGAAATCGCGGCCTGCGACGAGTTTCAGGCCAAGCGTGTCGATGAAGGATCCGGGACCGTCGTAGGTCGTTGCGACGATGGTCGAATCCGGACTCTGGTCGCGCCGGATCGCGAAGCCAGTGTTCGACGAGGTGCGGCTCAGCGGTACCTGGTTGGTCCAGGTCACCGATTTCACGCCGGGAATCCTGAGTAACGCCGCTTCGTCCTCAAGTTGCATGCCCTTGATGTCGGGGATCTTGCGGAACGGCGACAGGCCTATCGTGAAAACATTTTCTTCGTCTGCGCCACTGGGTCGTTTCGACAGTTCCAGACGGTCATGCACGATGTACAGTGCGTTGCAGAGAATGCCGAGCGTCAACGCAACCTGGGCCGCGATCAGGATCGCGCCGGTCTTGGTGCGCAGCATGGCCGAGAGGATCGGGCGGATTTCCATTTCAAGCCTCCAGTGAATCGATCAATCGTTCGACGTTGCGTGCGTTGCGCGCACGTCCGACATTCCGGGAACCTTGGTCGTGCGCATAGCGCACGTTACTGCGACTTCAATTGCACAGCCGGCCGCACCTGGCAGGCGCGCCATGTCGGCAACAGCCCGGCGATCAAGCTGCAAACGATCGCAACTGCAATCGCCGCCAGCAGCATCGGCGCGTTCATGTGGGCGACCGCTTCCATGCTCTTGGACTGTTGCGCGATCAGCCACAAGCCGCCGAAGCTCAGCAGCACGCCGACGACCCCACCGGCAACGCCGACCACGCCAGCCTCGATCAGGAATTGCCGGAAGATCTCGCGGCGCGGTGCGCCCAAGGCGCGGCGTACGCTCACTTCGCCGGCACGCGAGGTGAACTTCGCCAGTAACAGACCGATAGTGTTGACCAGGCAGACCAGCAGAAAGCCGAACGCAAGCCAGGTCTGCAACCTGCTGTCATTGCCAACCACGTGTCGGTAATCGAGCCATTCCATGACGTTGTACAGCTTGTAGTTGACTGGACGATGATAGCGGCCGAGTTTTTTCTGTTCGCCAATATAGGCCGCGAGGTAATCGCCGTAAGCCTGCCGATCCGATGCCGAATCGAGTTCCACCCAATACTGGATCCACACGCATTCGGAACGAAGGAACGCGTCGTAGCCATTGCCGGAATCGCTGCTGCAATCGGTCGAGCCGCTGTTGCTGAATTGCCGTTCGATAGCAGTGCTGAACGGAATCATCATGTCCTCGATGTCGCCGTAAGTGGGATTGCCAGAAAGCAGGCGGTAGTAACGCGGTAATGGCGCCCAGTCGCCGATCACGCCGGTGATCTGGTAATCGTGGTCGTTCATGCGCAAGTGGCGAGCGACCGGATTGACGTTGCTGCCGAACAGTTTTTCGCTGAGCGCTGTCGAGATCACGGTCACGTCGCCGTGGTTGGCATCGACGTTCGCATCCCATGGGCCGCCATAACGGAATGGCACCTTGAACATCGTGAAGAAATCGCGGGTCGGCGCGAGGCCGGTGGACGCGAACGGCGGCAGGTCCTTGCGGCCACTTTCGATGTATGGCTGGAAGCCGTAAATCGCGGTTTGCTGTTTCGCATGATGCTGCGCAAGCAGATTGGTTGCATCGATGTAGCTCATCTGCTCGGGCAGTTTCGCGTCGGCCGCGAAGTCCGCGGGATTGTTGTCGAGCAGCGGCACGATCAGCTGGTCGCTCTTGTCCGGGATCGGATTGCCGGACAGGATCGTGAGCACCGCCAGCGTCGACATGCTCGCGGCGATACCGATGCCAAGCGTGAGCACCATCAAGGCGGTGAGAACCGGGTTCCGTCGCAGGCTGCGAAAGCCAAGCTGCAGGTAGTAGGCGAGCATGATGATTTTCCTTCGTTGAATCGACGCTCCGTCGGAACGCCTGCGCTTTCCCACTCCTGCGCGAGCAGGGGAGGCAAAGGTGGGGTCTCAGCTTGCTTGTTCGGCGCGCGCGGCACGTTCGGCCGCGCGCTCGGCGGCGCGCAGCACCGGTTCGGCCAGCAGATCGGTGACCTGGCCATCGACGATATGCACGTTGCGCTGTGCACGCGCAGCGAGTTCCGGATCGTGCGTCACCATGATGATCGTGGTGCCTTTTGCGTTGATGTCCTCGATCAGTTCCAGCACGCCGCGCGCCATCTGTGAATCGAGGTTGCCGGTCGGTTCGTCGGCGAGCAGGAGCTTCGGTGTCCCGGCAAGAGCCCTTGCGATCGCGACGCGCTGTTGCTGGCCGCCGGAGAGTTCGGCCGGGTGATGCTTCATGCGCGATGCGAGGCCGACCTGTTCGAGCGCCTGTTCAATCCGCTTCCTGCGTTCGGCCGCGCCGAATCCGCGGTAGCGCAGCGGTACGTCGACGTTGTCGAACAGGTTGAGATCCGGAATCAGGTTGAAGCCCTGGAACACGAAGCCGATCTTCTCGTTGCGCAGGCGCGAACGCTGGTTGTCGTTCATGCCACGCACGCTCACGCCGTCGAGCAGGAATTCGCCGGCGCTGAATTCCTCCAGCAGGCCGGCGATGTTGAGAAAAGTGGTCTTGCCCGAACCTGATGGTCCGGTGACTGCGACGAATTCGCCATCGCGCACGTGGATGTCGAAGCCGCGCAAGGCGTGGGTTTCGATCATCTCGGTGCGGTAGACCTTGCTGAGGTTGGTCATCTGCAACATCGTGTTTCTCCGGGCCTGCGAATGGAAAGGGTTGGCGGGAGCGGGACTTTGCCTGCACTGCGCTAGTTGTTGATGCGCACGCGTGTCGCGCCGTTGAAGGTATCGGTGCCGGCAATTACCACCTTGTCGCCGACATTCAGGCCGTCGAGGATCTCGACCGATTCGATGCTGGTCGCGCCGATCTTGATCGCCCGCTTCTCGGCCACGCCGCCCTTGACCACATAGGCGCTGCGGCCGCCATCCTGGTCGATGAAGCTGCCGCGTTCGACCAGCAGCACATTGGGTTTGTTCTGAATCAGGATGCGTGCGGTGACGCGCTGGTTCTGGCGCACGCCGGCGGGCTGGCCGCCGGTGAAGCGCATGCGCGCCTGCACTTGGTGATCGACGACTTCCGGTGAAACCGATGAAATCGTGCCGTGCAGCGCCACGTTGTTGGCGTCGATGTCCACCGGCATGCCGATGCCGATGTCGTCGGCAAACGATTCGGGTATTTCGAGTTCGACTTCGAGTTGCGAGAGATCCACGACCGTCATCAGTGCGGTGTTTGCCGGCACGACCGCGCGATCGGCGACCGCGATGCTGCCGATCACGCCGCTCACCGGTGCCAGCAATTGCAGACCATCAACCTTGCGCTTGATCTCGGCAACGACCACGCGCTGGCGCTGCAATTCATTGATCTTGGTGTCGAGTTCGAGTTGTGCGTTGCGGCCTTCGAGCGTGGCATCGGCGGCCGCGTGGCGGCTGCGAATGTCGGCGGCTTCAACCGCGTCATCGGCCTTGAGGCAATCCACTTTGGCGAGCGCCTGTACGTCGCAGGCCTTCTTCACGCGGTCGCGGTCGCGGCTCGCTGCGGTCATCGTCAATCGTGCCTCGTCGGCATTGCTCTGCGCCTGCAGCCGTTGCTTCTGGGCGAGGATGCGCTGGCGCGCCACTTCGTTTTCAAGCTGGTCGAGCGTTGCCGATTCGCGCTGGTATTCGCTCGCCAGATCCGGCGATTCCAGCGTGGCCAGCACCTGATCCTTTTTCACCTGGTCGCCGGCGTGCACCTTCAAGTTCACCTTGGCGACGACTGGCGCGTACAGCGTCGGACTGACGGCGGCGACCACACGACCGTTGGCGCTCGCATCGCGTACCAGGGTTCCGCGCGTTACGGTGGCAAAGCGCAACCGTTCGGCATTCACCGATTGGCTGCTCGACATCCAGCCAACGATTCCGAACCCGAGCACTGCGACGAGCACCGCGCCGGCCGCGAACAACGGCCAGCGCCTGCGCCACATGGATTTCCCGGTGGGCTCGCGGCGGATGTCTTGTGCGGAGGTATCGCGGATCATGCGGATCGGTATCGTGGTCTCGCGGCGCGTGCCGCAAGAGGTGCTTTGCACTAAACATGCCAACTACAAATCGTTGCTGCGATTGGTATGCGCTACGTACGAAAGTGTCCGATGTGTCCGCCAAGTGTCCGCGCAGAGCGAGTTTGCCGGCCACTGCGGAATGGAATCGGAGAACCGCTAAACTAGTGCGTGTTTGGACAAGGCAGCTGTCGTCTGCCGGATCCAGGCACTCCCTGTGCCAGTCCGTCGTCGAACGAGGTTGCAACCATGTGCGGAATCGTTGGAATCAGTGCGCGGCGCGATGTCGTCGGTCATCTCATCACCGGCCTGAAGGCGCTGGAATACCGAGGCTACGATTCGGCCGGCATCGCCGTGCTCACAGATACCGGCGTGCAGCGCTTGCGTGCGAAAGGCAAGGTGCAGGAGCTTGAAGCACTGCAACATGCGCACCCGATTCACGGCCATTCTGGCATTGCGCACACGCGCTGGGCGACGCACGGCAAACCAAACACCGACAACGCGCATCCGCATGTGTCTGGTGATGTTTCAGTCGTCCACAACGGCATTATCGAGAATCACGCCGCGCTGCGTGCGGAATTACTATCGCAAGGCTACGAATTTGCATCGCAGACCGACACCGAAGTCATCGCTCATCTGATCGAGCACCAGCAACGACAAGGACTCGACCTGCTTGCCGCGTTGCGCATCGTATTGCCGCGATTGCACGGAGCTTATGCGCTGGCGGTGTTGTCGGCGCGCGAGCCCGGTCGCCTGCTCGGTGCGCGGCTCGGTTCACCACTGGTGGCCGGCGTCGGCGAAGGCGAGCATTACCTGGCTTCCGACATTCACGCGTTGCTGCCGCTGACGCGCAAGTTCGTGTATCTCGAAGAAGGCGACATCGCCGAGATCACCGAAGACGCCTTGCGCATCTTCGACATGGATGGCGCATTGATCGAGCGCCCGATCAAGGAGTCGCATTTCATTTCCGGCGCGATCGAGAAAGGCGGCTACAAGCATTTCATGCTCAAGGAAATCCACGAACAGCCGCAGGCGCTGGCCGACACGCTGGAAGGCCGCATCGCCGGCGGCCGCATCCTCACCCAGATCTTCGGCGTCGATGCCGCCGAATTGTTCGCCAAGACCCAGGTTGTGCACATCATCGCCTGCGGCACGAGCTATCACGCCGGCCTGGTTGCGCGTTACTGGATCGAATCGCTGGCCGGCATTCCCTGTATTGCCGAAATCGCCAGTGAGTACCGCTATCGCAATCCGGTCGTGCGCGATGGCACGTTATTCCTCACCATCTCGCAATCTGGCGAAACCGCCGACACGTTGGCGGCGTTGAAGATGGCGCGTAGCCGCAATTACCTCGCGCGGATGGCGGTGTGCAACGTGCCTGAATCGTCGATCGTGCGCGCATCCGAACTGGTGCTGATGACTCGCGCCGGCCCCGAGATTGGCGTCGCCTCGACCAAAGCCTTCACCACCCAGCTCGTTGCGCTTGCGCTGTTCGCGCTCGAACTCGCGCGCGCGAAAGGACTGGACGATGCGCGCTATCTCGATGGCGTGCGTCAGCTCGAACAATTGCCCGGACTGGTCGCGGAAACCCTCAAGCTCGATCCGCAGATCCAGCAACTCGCCAAGCAATTCGTCGGCAAGCAGCATGCGCTGTTCCTCGGGCGTGGCACCCACTGGCCGGTGGCGATGGAAGGCGCGCTCAAACTCAAGGAAATCTCCTACATCCACGCCGAGGCCTATGCCGCCGGCGAACTCAAACACGGCCCGCTCGCGCTGGTCGATGCCGACATGCCGGTAATTGCGATCGCCCCGAACGATCATCTCGTCGACAAACTGATGTCGAACATGGAAGAGGTTCGCGCGCGCGGCGGGGAGCTGTATCTGTTCGTCGATGCTGGCGTAAATGTGCATCCCGACCTTGGCTATGTCTTGGTAATGCCCGAATGCGGCGAGATCGCCGCGCCGGTGGTCTCGACCATCCCGTTGCAATTGCTCTCTTACCACGTTGCCGTCGAGCGCGGCACGGATGTGGATCAACCGCGCAATCTGGCCAAATCGGTGACAGTGGAGTAACGCCGGAATGCGCATCTGCATCTACGCCGCTTCCAGCGCGCACTGCGATCCCGCCTATCACGCCGATGCGCGTGCGCTCGGCCGATTAATTGCTGAAGCTGGCCACACGCTGGTCTATGGCGGCGGCGCTGTCGGTTCGATGGGGGCGGTTGCCGATGGCGCACTGGATGCGGGCGGTGAAGTGATCGGGATCATTCCGCGTTTCATGGTGGAACTTGAATGGGCGCATCAGCGCCTGTCCGCGTTGCAACTTGTCGAAGACATGCGTGAGCGCAAGCATCGGCTGCTGACCGGCAGCGATGCGGTGGTCGCCTTGCCCGGCGGCTGCGGCACGCTGGAAGAATTGTTCGAAGCGATCACGCTCAAGCGACTTGGCATCTACCTCAAGCCGATCGTGCTGTCGAACACGCGCGACTACTGGACGCCGTTGACTGCTTTCATGCAGCAGAACGTGATCAACGAAGGCTTCATGAATCCTGGCCACGGCGGCATGTGGAGCGTGGTCGATAACGTTGCCGATGTTCTGCCGGCGATCGCGCATGCCCCGGAGTGGAACGAGAAGGCGCGCGACTATGCGTTGGTGCGTCCGCGCTAGAAATCGAGATTCCACACGCCATCCGGAGACTGCGTTCCGCGTCCGGCACGAACGACCTTCGCGCAGGGCAGCACGACGAAACAAAGCACGCCGGACGTGATCGATGCTTGTGGCGGCTACGCGTCTGGATCTGGATGTCCGGACAACAACGACAACAGCGATGATCTCGAATGGCATGCCAATCGGCCAATGGCTGAAACGGCTGTTCAATGATGAATTTAACGATCGCAAGCGCAGGCTATTGTCCTCCATCTTGCTGGCAGCAATCAGGCTCCCCGTGAATCAACGACAAACTCTGCAAGATCAGCGATTTCCCGACGACCATCCATCGCAAGCGAATCGCATTGCATGAAAGGTCACGGTGATTTCTTCTCGCTGAAGTGGCTTGATAGTCGTGCGCTCAGGACGCGCTGGATACGCTGGCTGGCGCATCGCGTGTTCCGTTCGGTCGACTCGGCTCTTGTTGGGCCCGGCCAACTACGTGTTGCCGATGTGCATCGCATTGTCGTGCTCAGGCCGAACCACAGGCTTGGCAATTTACTGCTGATCACGCCCTTGATTACCGAACTGGAGCGGACTTTCCCGGGTGCGGAAGTGGATATCGTGGTGGGTTGCCCTGCTGCGCAGGAGTTGCTCGGAAAGTTTTTTTCGGTGCGTCGTATCCACGGCCTGCCGCGCTACATGATCAGGCATCCGTTGTTCATGCTCGGCACACTGTTTCGTATTCGAAGCGCACGTTACGACCTCGGCATTGACACCAGCATGGGTTCCAATTCGGGCCGCCTGCTGCTGGCATGGACGCGGCCCCGTTACGCACTTGGCGTCCCCAATGTTGCGACGGGCGCCGACGCCAGATGGAATGCGATCATGCGTTCGGCGCCAAGACACATGGCACAACTACCGGTGTACGTCCTGCGATCCGCGATTTCGACGATGGGTTCCGTGGGCGAAGCCCACTACGCGCCACTCAGCGCAAGCCTGGCACCGGATGAGCGGCAGGCAGGCAAGAGCATTCTTTCAGCATTGACTCACGTTCATGACAGTGCCAAGAACACAGTTATCGTGGGCCTCTTCGCGAACGCCACCGGCAACAAACGCTACAACGAGACATGGTGGCAGCAATTCCTGGCGACGCTGGAATCGAGTCATCCCGAATATGTCATCGTGGAAATCATGGCTGCACATGGCCGCTCGCAACTTGGATCTCGCATCCCATCGTTTTTTTCGAGCAGTCCGCGGAAGATGGCGGCGGTCATGTCCAACCTGACTTGTTTCGTCAGTGCCGACTGCGGCGTAATGCATCTGGCATGCGCCAGCGACGCTCCGACCATCGGCTTGTTTTCGGTGACTGATGCAAGTGTTTACGCGCCGTATGGGCACCGCAGCCAGGCTGTGCTGACTGCAGACAAGAGTCCGGAGCAGGTCGCCGAAGCGGCCATTCGAATCATCGAGCAAGTGGTTTCCATGGGGCGTGTCGACATCGCGC
>JBDSVN010000067.1:0-5669 GCA_039927175.1 Lysobacteraceae bacterium
AGATCACCCCGGTAAGCGCGGTCAATGCGACCAAAATCGTTTCGAACCACACCATCATTGCGCGTACTCCATCCATAGCGGATTCAAAGTGCTCATTTGTTGTCCATCTGGAGCACGGCGAGAAAAGCTTCCTGCGGAATCTCGACGTTGCCCACCTGCTTCATGCGCTTCTTGCCGGCCTTCTGCTTCTCGAGCAGCTTTTTCTTGCGGCTGATGTCGCCGCCGTAGCACTTGGCCAGCACGTTCTTGCGCATCGCCTTGACCGTGCTGCGGGCGATGACCTGCACGCCCACCGCGGCCTGGATGGCGACGTCGAACATCTGCCGCGGGATCAGCTCGCGCATCTTCTCGCTGATCTCGCGTCCGCGGCGATCGGCGTGCGCGCGGTGGGTGATGATGCTGAGCGCGTCGACCTTGTCGCCGTTGATCAGCGTATCCAGGCGCACGAACGGGCCGGCCTGGAAGCGCAGGAACTGGTAGTCCAGCGACGCGTAACCGCGCGAGATCGACTTCAGGCGGTCGAAGAAGTCCAGCACCACTTCGGCCATCGGCAGCTCGTAGCTGATCTGCACCTGACCGCCGAGATAAAGGAGTCCCTGCTGCACGCCGCGCTTTTCCTCGCATAGTTTGATCACGTTGCCAACGTAACCCGGCGGCGTCAGCACGGTCGCAAGGATGATCGGTTCGCGGATTTCCTCGATCTGGTTCACTGGCGGCAGCTTGGCCGGGTTGTCCAGGGTCAGCACAGTGCCATCAGTCCTGAGGACTTCATACACAACCGTCGGCGCGGTGGTGACGAGGCTGAGGTCGTATTCTCGCTCCAGCCGCTCCTGCACGATTTCCATGTGCAACATGCCAAGGAAGCCGCAGCGGAAGCCGAAACCCATCGCTTCGGATGATTCGGGCTCGAAGCGCAGTGCAGCATCGTTGAGTCGCAATTTTTCCAGTGCTTCGCGCAGCGCCGGGTAATCATCTGTTTCGACTGGAAACAATCCAGCGAACACGCGTGGCTTCATTTCCTGGAAGCCCGGTAGCGGATGCGCAGCCGGCAGGCTCGCGAGCGTCAACGTGTCTCCGACCGGAGCGCCATGCACGTCCTTGATCGTGGCGTTGATCCAGCCGACCTCGCCCCCACCAAGTTTCTTCAATTCCTTGAGCTTGGGCGTGAACACGCCGACCTTGTCGACCAGATGCGTGCGTCCAGTCGACATCACCAGGATCTTGTCGCCGGCCTTGATCTCGCCCTGCATGACCCGCACCAGCGAGACCACACCGAGGTAATTGTCGAACCAGGAATCGATGATCAGCGCCTGCAAGCGATCGGTATCGCGCGGTTGCGGCGGTGGAATGCGCTGCACGATCGCTTCGAGTACCTCGACCACGTTCAGGCCGGTCTTGGCGCTGATCGCGACTGCATCATCGGCATGGATGCCGATTACCGCCTCGATTTCGCCTTTCACTTTTTCAATATCGGCAGTCGGCAAATCGATCTTGTTGATGACAGGCACGACTTCAAGGCCCATCTCGACGGCGGTATAGCAGTTGGCGACCGATTGCGCCTCGACGCCTTGTGCAGCATCAACCACCAGCAACGCGCCTTCGCAGGCGGCGAGCGAGCGGCTCACCTCGTAAGAGAAATCCACATGGCCTGGCGTATCAATGAAGTTGAGCTGGTAGGTGTTGCCGTCACGCGCGGTGTATGGCAACGACACCGACTGCGCCTTGATGGTGATCCCGCGCTCACGCTCGATCGGGTTCGAATCGAGCACCTGCGCCTCCATCTCGCGCGCTTCCAGGCCTCCGCAGAGCTGGATGATGCGATCCGCGAGCGTGGACTTGCCGTGATCGATATGGGCGATGATCGAGAAGTTGCGAATCAGTTGCATAGGAGCAGATTGCATTAAGAAGGCTGCGCGCAAAGGCTGGCGCAGGCCGGCGTGGCCTGCTCAGCGGTGAGGTCGATCCACAATTATCGCACAGCAGAAAGGTCAAGTACCTTGGCTGGCATCGACCCGGACTGCAACGCCGCACAAAATGCCCTCGTCCGTTGCAAGTCATGACAACACAATGCAATTCTGCTGCGCAGCCGCAAGCGATTCTGCTCGTCTTTCGGTGATGGCGTCAGCAGCAATGGTGGGCGCCTTGCTGGCCAGATCAATCGAAAAAGTATCGTGTAAAGCCGCGCTCGATATCCGGCGGCCAACCACATGGCCATTCAACCATCCAGGCGCATCCGCTTCAGCCACCCATGGTAGCGCTGGTCGCCACGCAGGGTTTTCATCAACGGATCAAATTTCAGATAGACCAAACTCGCATCGCGACGCGCCAGCGCACGATCCAGCCATTCAAAGGCTACGTCTTTCTCGCCCCGCCACGCATAGACGGTGGCGATCTGGTAGGCGTAACTGGTCGCGTACTTGCCAATCAAGAGGTCGAGCGCTTGCTGTGACTTCGTCGTCTCATGCAGATCGTGGTAGGCCATCGCCATGCCTGCAAATCGAAAACCATCACCGCTGCTGTCGAACTCCTCCAGCGCTTTCGCCGGTTCGCCTGCCCACAAATAGTTCAGCCCGAAATACCAGTGCGCGTGGTTATCAGTAGGATTGATTGCGATATCGTGCTCCAGTGCGCGTCGGGCATCATCACGGCGCCCGAGAATCGCGTAGTGGTAGCCGAGCAGGTTCCAGGCGTCCGACATCGGAAATTCGGCAACGTAGCGTTCCTCGATGGCAATGGCTTCCGGAATCCGATCCAGGATCATCAGTAGCCGACACTGGTTTTGCACCTGATGGTAGTCGTTGTTGCGGTAGAGCTTCGCCGCAATATCGAGGTCGCGCTGGCCGCCAGCGAAGTCCCACGCGGTGTAGTAACGAAAATCGGCGCGCCGCACGTAGAGATCCGGCCGGTTGGGCGCCAGCACGATCGCCTGGTCCATCAACTGGAGCGAACGCTGTTTCCCGGCCGCAATCTGCTCGGGCGTGTCGGCATACAACGCATCGCCACCCAACACGTCGGCAAGCTCCACGTACGCATCGGCAAAACCCGGATCAAGCCGGATCGCATTCTCGAACGGGGCGATCGCTCGACGCTGGTCGTCTGCTGTCCCTCCACGGCGAAGGCTGGTACCGAGCAGGTACTGTTCGTAAGCCTGCGCGTTGTCGCTCAGGTGCTGGTGCGGTATGGGTGCGAGGAGTGTCACCTTCAGTGCGGTGACCACTGCACGGGTGATGTCGTCTTGAACCGAAAACAAGTCGGTCACACTTCGGTCGTAGGTTTGCGACCACAGGTGGAACCCGTCGCTTGTGTCGATGAGCTGCACGGTGACCCGCAATCGATCGCCGGATCGGCGGAGGCTGCCCTCCAGGACGGTGGCCACACCCAAAGCCCGTCCAATCACCTTGATGTCTTCCGGATGTTGGCGGTAAACGAACGACGAAGTGCGCGATGCCACCTTGAGCGGCTTGGACTGCGCTAGCTGGTCAAGCAGTTCGTCGGCAAACCCATCGGCGAGGTACTGCTGGTCGTGGTTCTGGCTGAGAACCACAAACGGAAGCACTGCAATCGAGGCCTCCCGCTGCGAGGGCGTTGGTTTGCTCTTGGACCGACCGTGGCTCGCCTGCCAGCCGACCCACGCAAGACCCAGTAACAAAACGACAGCAATACCTGCCAGCCACGCCCGCCGTTGCATCGAGGATGCGCGCGGCAACAAGTCCGAGTGCTCCGTGATTTCGCTTGGTGCCCGACTGCTCCCGGAGTTCAGCGTTACGTTTGCAATGAACTTGTAGCCATAGCCATGCACAACGCGGATCGCCGCCCCGTCCTCTCCAAGGCACTGGCGCAGGCGGCTGATGGCCTTGGCGAGGGAATTGTCCGACACCACGCGTCCAGGCCAACCGATCTTGATCAGCGTCTCTTTGTCGACGAGTTCGCCGGCGCGGCGCACAAGCTCGTGAAGGATCAGGTAGCTGCTTCGGTCCAGATCGACGGCCGTGCTCCCGACCGTGACCCGCGCCAATCGCTCATCGAGGCAGACCTGGCCGAACCGCCACTGGCCGCTGCCTTCTGAACTCATTCGAGTTGCTCCCGGACCGCGCTGGGCAAAGGCAGGGTCGGTCTGAGAGTAGAAAGACCTGCTGCAAGCCAGTATTCATAAATTTTCAGAACTATTCAACGCGCAGGAACGACATTACGGCGGATGACGCCCCCAATCCAGTGCGATGTTTTAAACCACGCAAGGGGAAGTGCGATGCCACAGAGAACTCAGGTCAGGGGGATGTACACGGGGAAAACCATGCTTGCGCCGCGTCGGCGCATGCCTTTCCTGGGTGCGCTGCAACTCGGCGCGCTTTTCCTGTTTTCTCTCGCCGGGTTGAGTTGGAGTGCCGGAGCCTCTGCGCAAGCCGCGATGACGGTCTCCAAGACGCTGACCAGCAATGCCGATGGCGACGTCAATTTTGAAGTCACGGTCGGCGATGTACTGACCTATACGGTGACGGCGACCAACAACGGCAGCGTCGTCCTGACCAACGTGATGGTGACCGACCCGCTCACCTCGCCGAATTCAATCAGCTGCGCCAGCGTGGCCGTCGGCGCCGCGTGCACGTTGGCGGGGACATATACCGTCACTGCAGCCGACGAGAGTGCCGGCAACATCAACAACATGGGCTCGGCTACCTCCAACGAAATCCCCGGGCCCGTCACCAGCGCATTGCGTACTCCTGTCGCCACGAGAACCACCGCCATGGGTCTCGAAAAATTGCTGAGGAGCTATGCCGACAACGACAGCAACGGTGTGGTCAGCGTAGGCGACACCCTCACCTACCATGTGCGA
Organism: Lysobacteraceae bacterium; assembly: GCA_039927175.1. Taxonomy (GTDB): domain Bacteria; phylum Pseudomonadota; class Gammaproteobacteria; order Xanthomonadales; family Xanthomonadaceae; genus SZAS-103. Next base: position 4,832 of record JBDSVN010000067.1, read on the forward strand.
ATTCGCAATACCGGAACCGCTCCCCTGACCAATGTTGTGGTCAGTGACTCGCTGATCTCGCCGAACTCGACCACCTGTGCGACAGTGACTTACGGGACCCTTTGCACATTGATCGGCACCTATACGGTCACCGCCGCCGATGGCAGCAACGGCAGCATCAGCAATACTGGCTCGGCCACGGCCAACGAAATCCCCGGGCCGATGACAACCACCTACAACGTTGCGGTGGGCACGAACTCCTATGCGTTGGTTTACACCCTACATTCGGACCACGTAGAAACGGACAACGACGGCAACGGTCTGATCACCGTAGGTGATGCAGTGCACATTCAGGTCACTGTGCGCAACACCGGAAACCAGACCCTGACCAATGTAGTAGTCAGCGACCCGCTGCTTTCGCCAAGCTCCGTCACTTGCCCAACATTGGCCATCGGCGACTTCTGCGGTTTTGGTCCTAGCCCGGCCCTCTACATAGTCACCGCTGCCGACGAGGTTGCCGGCAGCATTACCGACACCGCCTCGGTCACGTCCAACGAAGTTCCGGGGCCGCAAGTGAGCACGTTCGTTGTTCCTGTGGCCACCCGCAGCACCACGATGACGTTGACCAAGACATACCAGGGCATCGCTACCGACGCCGACGGCAACGGCCAAGTAACCGTCGGCGACACCCTTCGCTACCATCTCCAGCTGCAGAATACCGGCACGCAGCTTCTGACCAACGTAGTCATCAGCGACCCACGGCTCAGCCCGGGTTCGGTCAATTGCGGGACGGTGAACAACGGCGGCGGCTGCAGCTTTGATGGTACGTACGTCGTCACGACCGCCGACCAGACTGCCG
>JBDSVN010000068.1:0-9153 GCA_039927175.1 Lysobacteraceae bacterium
TGGCGCGCTCGCGAAGCGAACGCCTCTGCCATTGCGTCATCCCCGCGAAGGCGGGGATCCAGTGCCTTGATTGGAGGAATGCGCGCTCGCGAAGCGAACGCCTCTGCCATTGCGTGATCGTGTTTCGCTGGATCTGAAGCGAGAATGCTGCGTGACGCTGTCCATCGCATCCACTGACATCACCCTCGGCATCTTCGCCGGAGGCCGTGCCTCGCGATTGGGAGGGATTGACAAGGCATGGGCCGTCTTCCAAGGCCAGCCGCTCATCGAACGCACCGTGCTTGCCGTGAGCGACGATTTCGCCGCAATACTTGTCAGCGCCAATCGCCATGCGGACCGCTATGCCGCGTTGAAACTGCAGGCGGTTGCCGATCGCTTGCCCGATCATCCAGGCCCGCTTGCCGGGCTCGATGCCATGCTCGCGATCTGCGACACCGATTGGCTACTCACCGTGCCGGTCGATGTACGCAACCTTCCCGGCAATCTCGTCGTGCGCATGTGCGCTGCGGACAGAAACGGCGCTGTCGCGCAAGACAGCGATGGTCTGCAACCCTTGGTCGCGTTGTGGCCAGTCGCGCGCAGCCGGGTTGCCGTTGCCCAAGCGCTTGCGCAAGGCGAGCGCGCAGTGCATCGCGTGATCGAACAACTCGCGCTTTCCATCGTTCGCTTCGACGATGCACACTTCGGCAACCTCAACACGCCGGACGATTTCCTCGAGTGAAAATCGACTTTCCAAACCGCATACCATTCGCTGAAGCCGAGGCCATCGTTCGCGGCATGGCCGCCGTCCACCGATTGCCTGTCGAGCGCACTCCAGTAGCGAGAGCGGCAGGACGTATCTTGGCCGACGATCTGTTCGCACCCATGGAATTGCCCTCATTCGACAACAGCGCGATGGATGGTTTCGCATTGCGCGTAGCGGATGCATCCAAACCTGATGTTTCATTGCGCCTGATCGGCGAGCAGTTTGCAGGCGCTACGCAGGAATTGCAGGTCGGTGTCGGCGAATGCGTCCGTATCACTACGGGAGCGCCGTTGCCACGCGGCGCCGATGCCGTGGCGATCAAGGAAAACACCCGCATCGATGGCGATCGCATCATCCTCACCGCAGCCGTTGCGCGCGATCAGCATGTGCGTCACGCAGGCGAAGATGTAGCCATCGGCGATCATTTATTGCGAGCCGGTACGCGGCTCACTTCCGCGCAGGCCTCACTGGCAGCGGCGGTGGGTATCGCTGAACTGCCCGTCGCCCGTCGCCCCACCGTGGCGGTATTTACCACCGGCGATGAATTGCGCCCGCCCGGCCAGCCGCTCGACCCCTGCACAATCTACGACAGCAATCGCGTACTACTGATGAACCTGCTCGTCGCCGAGGGATTGGAGCCGTTCGCATGGCCGATCCTGCCAGACGATCCCGATCGCATGCGCGCCTTGTTGCGCGACGCTGGCAATGCGTTTGATGTTGTCATCACCTGCGGTGGCGTGTCCGCAGGCGAGAAGGATTATCTGCCCGCATTGCTTGCCGAACTCGGCGTGATCCATTTCTGGAAAGTGCTGATGCGGCCTGGCATGCCACTACTGTTTGGCAGCATCAGCCAAGCGCGAATGCTGGCGCTACCCGGTAATCCAGTGGCGGTGCTGGCGACGTTCCTGACGTTTGGACGGCAACTGCTGCGTGGTTTGCAAGGCGAAATATCGACTCGGTCGGCAGTGTCCGCACGGCTGTCGATGCCCATCACCAAAACGCACGATCGTCGTGAATTCCAGCGCGGCCGACTCGAATACGGCGTCGATGGCGTGCTGCGCGTAGCGCCGCATCCAGCCACCGGTTCGCACCGATTGCGTGGCGCCGCCGACAGCGACTGCCTGATCGTATTACCCGAAGGTCCGCAATCCATGCCGATCGACACGTTGGTCGAGGTGCTGCGTTACTGATCCGCGCAGCGGATAATCGGCGGATGAGCAAAAACACGATTCCCGAGATTTCAACAGTCGAGGCGCATCGCCGCCAGCGTTCTGGTGCCGTATTGGTCGATGTTCGCGAACCTTTCGAACGTGCAACGGGCCAAGCCGAGGGTGCATTGGGTGTTGCCAAGGCGGATCTCGAAGCGGCTCCGCAAGTGACGCTCCCGAACCGCGAAGCTCAAGTCCTGCTGATCTGCCAAAGCGGCGTGCGTTCCATGCAGGCCGCGCAATCGCTGCAGGCGCAGGGCTACACGAATGTCGTTTCGGTTGCGGGTGGAACCTCGCGCTGGATAGCGGACGGCTTGCCAGTCGTCAAACCATCGCAAGATGGCGAAAGTTCAGACTCAGATTTCTATGAGCGCTATTTACGCCACCTGAAGTTGCCCGAAGTGGGCGAGGCAGGGCAACGCAAACTTGAAACCTCGTGCGTGGTCGTCATTGGCACGGGCGGACTTGGCTCACCGGCCGCCTTCTATCTTGCTGCAGCGGGCGTTGGCACGCTGGTGCTTGCCGATGACGATGTGGTCGATCGCAGCAATCTGCAGCGGCAGATTCTTCATACCGACGATCGCATCGGCATGTCGAAAGTGGAATCGGCGCGCGTGGCATTAGCCGCGCTCAATCCACGCACCAAGATCGAAGCCGTCGCCGAACGTGTCACGTCGGCCAACGTCGAACGTATCATCACGAATGCCGATGTCGTGCTCGATGGCGCCGACAATTTCGCAGCGCGTTATCTGCTCAACGATGCCTGCGTGAAACTCGCCAAGCCGCTGGTTTACGGCGCAGTGCATCGTTTTGAAGGGCAGGTGAGCTTGTTCGATGCTGGCCGCCAGCGAGGCATTGCGCCTTGCTATCGCTGCCTGTTTCCCGAACCGCCGCCAGCGGAGGCAGCCCCGAACTGCGCCGAGGCCGGTGTGCTGGGCGTATTGCCGGGCATCATTGGTTTATTGCAGGCAACTGAAGTGTTGAAGCTCTTGCTTGGAATCGGCACACCTTTGACCGGGCGCTTGTTGCAGTTCGATGCACTGGCGATGCGCTTTCGCGAGACGCGTTTGCATACGGATCCCGAATGCCCCGTGTGTACAGCAGGGCGTCCGTTTCCTGGTTACATCGATTACGCGGCGTTCTGTTCGGATGCCTGAATGCTGCAGGCATTCGTTATTCGTACAGTTGGAATACCGACGGAAACAGCCCCCTGGGTTTGCAATCGCAGGTCTATTTGACGGGTTTCACCTCGTCTACCACGGCAACCCTCGAGCGACGCTTGCTGCGCGGATCGATCTGGACGCCAAGTACCGCAAAGCAATGGATGCAGCTGTAGCTCAGGCAGCGTGCCTTGGTTTCGTTTTCAACCATCCCGTTGACGCTTTCGATGTGCACGTGCAATACGGATTTTCCGCACTTCGGGCATTTGCCTTGATGGACCATGTCGATTCCTTCGTTGCTGTCGTCAGGTTGAATGTTGGCGTTGGACTTTCTCGAATGCAGCAAGTTGCTCGGCCGTCGCTTGCTTCTGGTGCATCGATTTCCAGTCGGCGAATGGCATGCCGTAAATCGCTTCGCGTGCTGCTTCCTTGCTCATTGAGCGTCCTTCCGATTCGGCCGCTTCGCGATACCAGTCCGACAGGCAGTTGCGGCAAAACCCGGCAAGGATCATCAAGTCGATGTTCTGCACATCGGTGCGAACCTCGTTGAGATGCTTGAGTAGATGCCGAAAGGCTGCTGCTTGGCAGCGGGTCTCATCGTCGATGGCCATGATCCAGACTTGAATGGGCGATAATGCGCCGACTCTAGCGCAGCTGCGAGCTTCACGCATGACCCATTCGTTCCTAGCCATGCCGGCTTCCGGCGCACGCGTTCTCGATGGCAAGCGTATCGCCGAAGACCTGCTCGACGGGCTCGCGGCGCGGGTGACGGCGCGGCTGGCAACTGGCAAGCAAAGGCCCGGACTGGCCGTGGTGCTGGTTGGTGCCGATCCGGCGTCAGCTGTGTATGTGCGCAACAAGCGCCGTGCCTGCGAGAAAGTCGGCATCCACACGCTGGATTTCGATCTGCCTGCAACGACGACCGAAGCGGAGCTGCTGGCGCTCATCGACCAGCTCAACACCGATCCGAAAGTGCACGGCATCCTCGTCCAGTTGCCGTTGCCGGGTATTCCAGACGCTAGCCGGCTGATCCACCGCATCGATCCGCGCAAGGATGTGGACGGCTTTCATCCCGAGAATGTCGGTCATCTCGCGTTGCGTCAGTTCGGCCTGCGTCCGTGCACGCCGCGCGGCATCACCACCCTGCTGGCTTATACCGATCGACCGGTGCGCGGTGCCAGCGCGACGATCGTTGGGGTGTCCAACCATGTGGGCCGGCCGATGGCTCTGGAATTGATGATCGCCGGCTGCACGGTGACCTCCTGCCACAAGTTCACGCCACCGGATGTGTTGCGCCGGCATGTGGGCGAAGCGGATATCCTCGTGGTGGCAGTCGGCAAGCCCGGCCTGATTCCCGGCGAATGGATCAAGCAAGGCGCGGTGGTGATCGATGTAGGAATCAACCGACTGGAAGATGGGCGACTGGTCGGGGACGTGGGCTATGCCGAAGCGGCCAAGCGCGCGAGTTGGATCACGCCGGTGCCGGGTGGGGTTGGGCCAATGACCGTGGCGACGTTGATGCAGAACACGCTGGAAGCGGCAGAAGCGGCCGACGCATCAGCGTGACCGTTTGTTTGAAGGCTCACGCAGCATCGATGTGTCTGCGCAGCGTATAATGGCGGGCTTCCTCACATGGAGCCGCCCATGCTGCGCATCCTGGCTGAAGCACTCACCTTCGACGATGTTTCGCTGGTACCTGCGCACTCGGTCATCCTGCCCAAGGATGTGCGGCTCAAGGCGCGATTGACCCGCGGCCTCACCTTGAATCTGCCCCTCGTTGCAGCGGCGATGGATACCGTAACCGAAGCGCAACTGGCCATCACGATGGCGCAACTCGGCGGCATCGGCATCCTCCACAAGAACATGACGATCGCCGCGCAGGCCAAGCACGTGGCGCTGGTGAAGAACTTCGAATCGGGGGTGATTCGCGAGCCGTTTACCGTCGGCCCGGAAACAACCATAGGCGAAGTCCTCAAGCTCACCCGCGCGCGCAACATTTCTGGCGTGCCGGTGGTTGATGGCGGCCAACTCGTCGGCATCGTCACTAGTCGCGACATGCGTTTCGAAAAGAAACTCGACGATCCGGTTCGCCACATCATGACCAAGAAGGATCGCCTCATCACCGTGCGCGAGGATGCGTCCGACGAGGAAGTGCTCGCGCTGCTGCACAAGCACCGCATCGAAAAAGTCCTGATGGTCAACGATGGCTTTGAACTGCGCGGTCTGATTACCGTCAAGGACATCCAGAAGGCGCGCGACAATCCCGACTCCGCGAAGGATTCGTCGGAACGTCTTTGCGTCGGCGCGGCAGTGGGTGTTGGCGGCGACACCGAAGCGCGCATTGCGGCACTCGTCAATGCTGGTGTTGATGTGATCGTGGTCGATACCGCGCACGGCCATTCGCAGGGCGTGCTTGATCGTGTCGCTTGGGTGAAGAAAAACTTCCCGAACGTACAGATGATCGGCGGCAACATCGTCACCGGTGATGCGGCGCTGGCCCTGATGGATTCAGGTGCCGATGCGGTGAAGGTGGGTGTTGGCCCCGGGTCGATCTGCACCACGCGCATCGTTGCTGGTGTAGGCGTGCCGCAGATCACTGCGATCGCAATGGTCGCTGAAGCCTTGCAAGATCGCATCCCGCTGATCGCTGATGGCGGCATCCGCTATTCCGGCGACATCGCCAAGGCACTTGCCGCTGGCGCATCGACGGTGATGATCGGCGGCCTGTTCGCCGGTACCGAGGAAGCACCGGGCGAAACCGAACTATTTCAGGGCCGCAGCTACAAGAGCTATCGCGGCATGGGCTCGATTGCCGCGATGGAGCTGGGCAGCAAGGACCGATATTTTCAGGATGCATCGGACGCCGACAAACTTGTCCCTGAAGGCATCGAAGGCCGCGTTCCTTATCGAGGTGCGTTGCGCAATATCGTGCACCAGCTCGTTGGCGGCCTGCGCGCGGCGATGGGTTATGTTGGTTGCGCGACCATCGAAGAGATGCGCAGCAAACCGAACTTCGTGCAAGTCAGTAATGCCGGCGCGCGCGAGAGCCACGTTCACGACGTACAGATCACCAAGGAGCCGCCGAATTATCGGGTGGGGTGAGTCGATGCGCTTGCGATCTGCCAGTGACAGATCGCGCATCGACGAACGCCCGTAGTGGGCGGAAAATTGCTCCTGCATTTTCCGCATTTCCGCCATCCTTGGCGGTCAAGCGGAGGGCTGGATCGATCGCGGAAGCCCGGACGGGCTTAAGTGATCGAATGATCAGGTCGTGATGGTATTCGATTCATCGCACGACAACTGAAGCACGCGACAGCAAGAAATTCCTAGGCAATCTGATTCCATGACCGACATCCACGGCGACAAAATCCTCATCCTCGATTTCGGCGCGCAATACACGCAATTGATTGCGCGGCGCATCCGTGAGATCGGGGTGTATTGCGAGATATGGGCATGGGATCACGATCCGGAACAGATCGCGGCATTCGCGCCTAAGGGCATCATCCTTTCCGGCGGCCCCGAATCAACGCTCGAGGAAAACTCACCACGTGCTCCGCAACAGGTATTCGATTCCGGTGTGCCGCTGCTGGGTATCTGTTACGGCATGCAGACGATGGCTGCGCAATTGGGCGGCAAGGTCGAAGCCGATCATCACCGCGAGTTCGGTTATGCGGAAGTCGAAGTGCTGCGCACCTGCGGGCTGCTCAATGAGCTGAAGGACCTCCCCGGTTCGCCGCCGCGCCTTGGCGTGTGGATGAGTCATGGAGACCGCGTCACCGCCACGCCTCCTGGTTTCCAGACAACCGCTCGCACCGAGAGCGTAGCAATTGCGGCAATGGCCGACGAAGAGCGTCGCTGGTACGGCGTGCAATTCCATCCGGAAGTGACCCACACGAAATCCGGCGCGGCGATGCTGGAGCGCTTCGTCGTCACCATCTGCGGTTGCAAGACCTTGTGGACGGCTTCGAACATCGTCGAGGACCAGATCGCCCGCGTGCGTGCGCAGGTGGGGGACGATCAGGTGTTGCTCGGGCTTTCCGGCGGAGTCGATTCGTCGGTCGTTGCAGCACTACTGCATCGCGCGCTCGGCGACAAGCTGACTTGCGTGTTCGTCGATACCGGTCTGTTGCGCTGGCAGGAAGGCGATCAGGTGATGGCCGCGTTCGCCGATGCGTCCAGCGGTAATGGCCTTGGCATCAACATCATTCGCGTGAACGCGGCCGATCGCTATTTCTCGGCGCTCGCAGGTGTCACCGACCCGGAAACCAAACGCAAGATCATCGGCAAACTGTTCATCGAAATCTTTGATGAAGAATCAGCGAAGCTCACGAACGTGAAGTGGCTCGCGCAAGGCACGATCTACCCCGACGTGATCGAATCGGCGGGAAGCAAGACCGGCAAGGCGCACGTCATCAAGAGTCACCACAACGTCGGTGGCCTGCCCGAACACATGAAACTCGGCCTCGTCGAGCCGCTGCGCGAATTATTCAAGGATGAAGTGCGGCGCATCGGCGTCGAACTCGGCCTGCCGCGCACGATGGTGTATCGCCATCCGTTTCCTGGGCCAGGGCTGGGTGTGCGGATTCTTGGCGAAGTCAAACGCGAATATGCTGAACTACTCGCGCAAGCCGATGCGATTTTCATTGAAGAATTGCGCAAGGCTGACCTGTACGACAAGACCAGCCAGGCGTTCGCGGTGTTCCTGCCGGTTAAATCAGTCGGTGTGGTCGGCGATGCCCGCGCCTACGAATGGGTGATCGCATTGCGCGCGGTCGAGACCATCGACTTCATGACCGCACACTGGGCACATCTGCCATACGATTTTCTTGATCTTGTTTCGCGCAGAATTATCAATGAGATACGTGGTATTTCTCGTGTTGTTTATGATATCAGCGGAAAGCCGCCAGCGACGATCGAATGGGAGTAAGCGACCTGTTTGCGAGCCACAGGCTCGCAGGTCGCTTACTGCCCGGCCATGGGTGGTCGGGCCGGGACTTCCAACCCAAGAATGGCCGGGCCGAGACTTCAAGCCTGTTGACTGACAACCCATGCCCGAACCCATGAATGCTTTCTCCGAATCCGACGAGCGCTGGATGCGTCATGCGCTGACGCTCGCCGAGAGAGCCGAACGCGAGGACGACGAAATCCCGGTCGGTGCGGTGGTTGTCGATGCAAGCAGCAAGGTCTTGGCCGAAGGCTGGAACCGCAACATCACCGACCACGACCCGACTGCGCATGCCGAGATCATTGCCATGCGCAATGCCGGCAAACGCATCGGCAATCACCGGCTGGTCGGATGCACGCTCTATGTCACCCTTGAGCCATGCGCGATGTGCGCGATGGCGATGGTGCATGCGCGGATCGCCCGGGTTGTTTTTGCCGCCTCCGATCCCAAGACCGGCGCGGCCGGCAGCGTATTCGACCTGCTGGCTGATCCGCGCCATAACCATCGTGTGGAAGTGCAGGGTGGATTGTTTGCGGAGGAGGCCGGTGCGCGATTGACGGCGTATTTCCGGAGCAAGCGCGGGAAACCAGATAGCTGAACGAAAGCAACAGCTCGCGACATATTGCCGCCTGATCTCTCGTTCCCGCACCAGTTTTCGATTCGGTCGTCTTCATGATGACCGTGGACGTTATGATGCATTGACTTCAATCCCGTACGAATCCATGCCAAACAGCAACGACGACCATCTGATCTGGATCGATCTGGAAATGACCGGCCTCGATCCGGATACCGATTCCATCATCGAGATCGCGACACTTGTCACCGACAAGGAACTCAACGTGCTCGCCGAAGGGCCGGAGTTGGCGATCCAACACCCGTTCGCGCGGCTTGAAGCAATGGACGACTGGAACCGCAACCAGCACACGAAGTCGGGCTTGTGGCAGCGCGTGCTCGATTCGACGACATCCATCACGACCGCCGAAGCGCTCACCGTGGAATTCCTCACGCACTGGGTGCCTGCAAACAAGTCGCCGATCTGCGGCAATTCGATCTGCCAGGACCGACGTTTCCTGTACCGGCTGATGCCGCGGCTGG
>JBDSVN010000069.1:0-4893 GCA_039927175.1 Lysobacteraceae bacterium
GTAGTTCATGCGGAAATGGCGCTGCTGGTGGAGCACGCCGGTTTCACCCCGATCGAGGCGATCCATGCCGCGACGCAGGTCGGCGCGATGGCACTTGGCCAATCCGCCACGCGCGGAACAATCGTGCAGGGAATGCGCGCCAATCTCGTGATACTCACAGCCGACCCGACATCCAATATCCATAACACCACGAAGATTGCATTCGTGGTGAAGAACGGCATCGTGTATCGACGCAGTCGTTGATCCCTCGTCGATCGTTCAAACAACGGAGCCAGCCATGTCGAGAATCGAGGAACGCTTGCACAAACTGGGATTGCTGCTTCCTCCGCCGACAGCACCGCCGCCCGGCATTGTTTTGCCGTTCCAATTCGTGCGCATCGTCGGCCGTCGTGCACTGGTTTCCGGGCACGGCCCACAAAGTCCGAGCGGATGGTTCACCGAACCGCTCGGCAAACTCGGACGCGAAGTAACACTCGAAGAGGGTTATGCAGCCGCGCAACTCACCGCATTGTCGATGCTCGGCAGCCTCAAGCGCGTGCTCGGTGACCTCGACCGCATCGCCGCGTGGACGCGCGTATTCGGGATGGTCAACTCTGCACCGGGTTTCAACCGGCAACCTGCCGTCATCAATGGTTTCTCCGATCTCATCCTCGAAGTCTTCGGCAAGGACATCGGCGCGCACAGTCGCAGCGCGGTCGGCATGGCGGAATTGCCGTTCAACATTCCGGTGGAGATCGAGGGTGAAGTCGAATTGTTCGATGGCGGCGACTGACGTTTTGTCTGCACGATCGCTTTGACGGATCGCTGATTCACTTCTGCTGCGCGATCAATCCTGCGAACGCGGTGTTCGCTTCGCGGTTGTTTTCACTGCCGCTTTCTTCTTCGTCGTGGCGGTCGATTTCGACACAACGGGTTTTGCCGCAACCGGCTTGCCGAGATCGGCGATCCGCCACAAATACATGCCGGCAAGCGTGCGATAAGGTCCCCACGTTTCGCCGCGCACAGCCAGTTCCTTTGGCGTCGGCATCGCATCGAGCCCATCGACGATCTGCGCACCCTTGCGGATGCCGAGGTCATCCACCGGCAGCACGTCCGGGCGTCCAAGCCGGAACATCAGCATCATCTGTACGGTCCACGCGCCGATGCCACGCACCGCACTGAGCGCTGCGATGATCTCATCGTCGCGCATCAACGCCATTTGTGCGGTCGTTGGAATTTCGCCGCGTTGCGCGCGCGCGGACAAATCGCGCAGCGCCAGCACCTTGTTTCCGGAGACCCCACAACCGCGCAAGACCGGATCGTCGACACGCGCAAACGAATCGGCATGCAGGAGTTTCGATCGTGTTGCCACTTCGACACGCCCGACGATGGTCGATGCGGCCTTGCCGGAAAGCTGCTGGAACAGAATCGCGCGTGCGAGTGCATCGGTGACGTCGAAGCGCTGCTTCCAGCGCGCATGCGGTTCGATCGCCTCGACTTTTCGCAGCCACTTTGCCAATGCGCGATCGCGCTTGCGCAGATGGTCATGCGCCGCATCGACATCGAATCCACGGATCACGCGCGTCATCGTCGCATCTCCTCGTCTGTGCTCTAACCGAACAGGAAACCGGTTCCGATCAGCAACCATCCCAACATCAGCAAGCTGCCACCGAATGGCGCGAGCATCGGTGCAATACCGATCGTTGCCGCCAGGATCAGACTTCCGGAAAACAGGATCGTCCCGATCATCAGGCAATACATGCCGAACTGGCGCAGGCGCGAGACAGTTCCCGGCGCGAGCGCCGCAAGTGCGAGCCCATGCGCGAACAGGAACAAGGCGGCAATCGCAAGGCGCTCCCGATTGTGCGGATCCAGCGCAGCATGCATCGTGTAGGCGCTGATGCCGATCGCAACGCCGCAGGCGAGCGCGCCGATTCCAGCCAGCACGCGCATCGAACGCACCACGACTTCGCGCGCGCCGGAATCCTGCAGCGAGCGATCAGATGGCATTGCGATGCGGACGACGCCGCCACCAGGCAACGACGAAGGCCGCGATCGTCAACAGCAACGGCACGCCGAGGATATCGATCAACTTGATGTGCGTGCCGAGTCGGTGGATTTTCGCATCAAGCTGGTGGCGCACGTTGCGCAGTTCGGTGCGGATGCGTTGGCGCTGCTGCTGGAAGCTCGCGATCTCGGCGGTCTGTTGCGCACTCAACGGCGGGGTGATGCCACCATCGGGATTCGCTGGCTGCAATTCGGCGAGTTTGGTTTCCATTGTTTTCAGCTGGTCCTGCAGTTCGTCCTGCTTGCCGCGCAAACTCTGATCGGCACGCCGCTTGAGTGCTTCGACGCGGGTAAACGGTCGATTGAAACCCTCGCGGGTGCGTACAGTGATCAGGTCCGGTGTGCCGACGAGATTGTCCACCGCATTGGCGACGAAATCGCCGTTCTTCGCGAATGCATTGAGCAGGCGACGACCGAAGAAATCCTGCGCGTGCACCCACATGCGATCGGTCAGCATGTCGGTATCGGCGACCACGATCATGTTCACCGGCGCATGCGCGACGGCGATGTGCTTCGCATCCTTGCGCTCCGGAAATGCGCTGGCGGGTGTGCCGGTAATGCGTGCCGCGAGCACGTAGGCTTTGCCAGTCGCATGGAATCCTTCGGACAATTGTTTCGGGTCGGGCTGAAGGCGCACGCGATCGGTCGCAACCAGGTCGGAGTCGAGCGAGCTCTGCGCGAGCGGCTCCAGTGTCATTGGACTATGCGGTGCGAGTTCAAGCGCACCAACGCTGGCAAAATTCAGCGAATCCAGCTGCGCCGACACGATGTCGCCCTGGTTCATCGCGTCTTTTGTCAATCCGATGAGCACAGGATTCGGAACCGGCGACGTTTGCGAATTACCCTGGATCTGCAAGGCATTCTGCATGTCGCGCACCACCATGTGCGGGTCGTAGGCAATGCCCCAGGCCTTGAACAGCTTGCCGAGCGACGACGACACGCTTGGACTGAGCGCGCCACCCGGCTCGAGCTGCGGAGCATTGGCTGCACCCGGATCCGCTTCGGCCAGCGGATCGACGAACACCAGCAGGCGACCACCGCGCAGCACGAACTGGTCGATCGCGTAAAGCGTGTCGTCGGACAAGTTCTTCGGATGGATCAGCATCAGCAGGTCGACGTCGTCGCCGATCGATTCCGGGTTCGGCTGCAGGCGACGTAGTTCGTATAATTTGGACAGCTCGCTGTCGATCGCCCAGCCTTCCTTCACGCTGGCTGTGACCGGATCGAAGCTTGGTCCATTCTGCAACGACGACAACACCGCAACCACCGGCTTGTGCTGCACCGACAACGAGGAAATCAGCTTGGCGATGTCGTATTCGAGAAACACTTCCTTGTTCGGATCAAAGAACGGCGCGATCGACTGTTGCTTGCGCGCGTTGGTACCGACCAGGCCGAAATACAGCGAGCCACCGTCGACGCCGGTCGGCAATGCCTGCAGGCCATAACCATTGGCACGATCCTCGGCATCCGAATACGGTTGCGGATCGATCGTTTCCAGGGTGATCGTGCCGTGCGATTTGGCGACGATTTCCTCGAGCAATTCGCGCACGCGCTGCGCATACGAGCGCAGTGCCGGCAGGTCGCGCATCGCCTGGTCGGATGCGAAGAATTGCAGGCGAATCGGTTCATGGTTGTTCGCAAGAATGTGCTCGGTTCCCTGCGAGAGCGTGTACAACTTGTTCGCAGTCAGGTCGAGCCGCGCGCCACGCAACAGCAGGCCACTGAGAAACACCAATACGACGAAAGCAACCGCAAGTAGCGGTAATGCGATGGCGGCTGGAAGTCGGCGGATTTGCATGGTTTAGTCCGCCTTCTTGATATCAACGACGATCGTGCACGCGGCCAGGCAGACAATGATCGTGATGAGGAAGAATGCGATGTCGCGCAGATCCAGCAATCCCCTTGAAATCGCGCTGAAGTGCTCGAGGAATCCCAGTTGTCCGATGGCGTCGGTCACGCCGTTCGGAAGCCATGCACGCGCGGCTTCCTGCACCAGCGGATACCCGGCGAGCAGGAATCCGAAACACACGCTGGCAGTGAGGATGAAGGCGATCACCTGGTTGCGCGTGGCCGCCGACAGGCAGGCACCGATGGCGAGGTAGGCGCCGGCCATCAACCAACTGCCGAGATACGCAGCCAGGATGATGCCGTTGTCCGGGTTGCCGAGGTAATTCACCGTGATCCACATCGGGAATGTCAGCGCCAGCGCAATCCCTACATAAAACCATGCGGCGAGGAATTTCCCGAGTACTGCCTGCCATGTCGGCAATGGCAGGGTGAGCAACAATTCGATCGTGCCCTGCCCACGCTCCTCGGCCCACAGCCGCATTGAAATGGCGGGAACCAGGAACAGGTACAACCACGGATGGAACGAGAAAAATGGTTGCAAGTCGGCTTGTCCGCGTTCGAGGAATCCACCCAGATAGAACGTCAGCGCAGCGCTGAGCATCAGGAAGATCACCGTGAACACGTACGCGACCGGGGTCGCGAGATAACTGCTCCATTCGCGGCGGAATACCGTCCACACCGCACTCATGGCGTTGCTCCATCGCGGGTTAGCGCGCGGAAGACATCATCGAGTCGGCCGCGTTCGATGCGTGCATCCGAGAACGCGACGTTGTGCGCCCGCAACCGTTCCTCGACGACAGCGAGCAAATTTTCGCTGCGTGGTTTTGGCAATACCAGCAGGCGATTGCTGTCGGAATCGACTTCGATTGCCGCGACACCCTGCAGGTTGTCGAGCGCCGAGCGTGCGGTCACGCTGTCGCCGACTTTCACCGATACCGCGCCGTGGTAACGCGAACGCTGCTCCAGTTCCGCTGGCGTCGCGTCAGCAAGCAACTTGCC
>JBDSVN010000070.1:0-6761 GCA_039927175.1 Lysobacteraceae bacterium
GCAGATCGAAAAAACGGTTGCCTTTCGCATAGTCCGCTTGCCCGCGCAGCAGCGGTGCGACGAAGCGCGGCAGCAGCGACGCATCCATCTGGCCGTCGCCGTCGATCTTCACGACGATGTCCATGCCATCGTCCAGCGCATGCCGGTAACCGCTGATGACGGCACCGCCGACGCCACTGTTTTTCTCGTGGAAGATCACCTGTACGCGCGGGTCGGTGCATTGCGACTGGATCAGTTTGCCACTGTCGTCCGGACAAGCGTCGTCCACGGCGTAGATGCGCTCGCACTCGGCAGGAATCGCAGCGATGACATCGAGAACATGTTGCGCAACCCGGTAGCAGGGAATCACCACGGCGATGCGTGCAGCATGCATCGTGCCGGTATCCTGGGTTGGCAGCGTCGCGCTCACCCAGCGAGAGCTGTGTCGAGTTCGGCGCGTAAATCCTCGACATCTTCCACGCCCACCGACAAGCGTACGAGATTGTCGTGAATGCCGAGCGCGGCGCGGCGTTCGGCCGGCACCGAGGCATGGGTCATGATCGCCGGATGGTTGATCAGGCTCTCGACGCCACCAAGCGATTCGGCGAGGCCGAACAGCTTGCAGCGCTCCATCATCCGGCGCGTTGCCGGCAAACCGCCGCGCACGTAGATCGAAATCAACCCGCCGAATCCGTCCATCTGTCGCTTCGCGAGTTCGTGCTGCGGATGCGACGGCAGCCCCGGATAGATCACTTTCTCAACGCCCGGATGGGTGTCGAGCCATTGCGCCAGTTCCATCGCGTTGGCGCAATGCGCCTTCATGCGCAGATGCAATGTCTTCAGGCCGCGCAACGCGAGGAAGCTGTCGAATGGGCCCTGGATCCCGCCGATGGCGTTTTGCAGGAAGGTCATCTGCTCGGCGATCTCCGCGTTGTCGCCAACGATCGCGACGCCACCGACCATGTCGGAATGACCGTTGAGGTATTTGGTCGCCGAGTGCATCACGATGTCGGCACCAAATTCCAGCGGACGCTGCAGCATCGGCGACGAGAACGTGTTGTCGACGACGAGAATCAATCCGTGTTTTTTCGCGAACGCACCGACCATTTCCAGATCGACGACCTTCAACATCGGATTGGTCGGTGTTTCAGCCCAGATCATCTTGGTGTTGGGCTTGATCGCCGCGGCGAGCGCTTCGTGATCGTTGAGGTCGACGAAACTGAAATCGAGCCCGGCCGACCGTCGGCGCACGCGCTCGAACAAGCGATAGGTGCCGCCATACACATCGTCCATCACGATCACGTGGCTGCCGCTGTCGAGCAGTTCAAGGATCGTCGAAGTCGCGGCAAGGCCCGACGCAAATGCGAATCCGCGCGTGCCCGCTTCAAGGTCGGCGATGCAACGCTCCCAGGCGAAGCGCGTGGGATTGTGCGAACGCGTGTACTCGTAGCCCTTGTGCACGCCCGGGCTGGACTGCACATAGGTCGAGGTGGCATAGATCGGCGTCATGATCGCGCCGGTGGATGGATCGGGCGATTGGCCGGCGTGGATGGCACGGGTGCCGAGGCCTTGCTTGCTGGAATCTGCGGTCATGGAATGCTCTTGTTGAATGGTGCGACGTAGTCGTCGAGGTACTGTCGTTGCGGATCAAAGATGATCGCTGAAATAAAATCCATCGCTGGAATTACTGCACCCGTCGCCTGAGGTAGTTGAGCAAATCGATCCGGGTGATCAAACCAAGGAAACGCTCGCCATCCTTGACGATCGCGACCTGGCCGCGATCGAACACCGGGAGCAGCTTTTCGATCGGCGATTTCACGTCGAGTACGTCGAGCTTGGTGACCATCGCCGTGGAGACCGGATCGCGGAAGCGCAACTCGTCGCCATACACATGCAGCAGCACGTCGGATTCATCGACGATGCCGATCAACTGCTCGCCGTCCATCACCGGCAACTGCGAGATCTCGTACAGTTTCATGCGCTGGTAGGCGGTGACCAGCAGATCGTTCGGGCCGATCACCACGGTGTCGCGCTGCGCGTAAGGGCGCAAGATCAGGTCGCGCAGGTCGCCGGACGATTCGCGTTCGAGGAAGCCGTTGTCGAGCATCCAGTAGTCGTTGTACATCTTCGACAGATACTTGTTGCCGGTATCGCAGACGAACATCACCACGCGCTTGGGCGTGGTTTGCTCCTTGCAGTATTTCAATGCGGCGGCCAGCAAGGTGCCGGTGGACGAGCCGCCGAGCACGCCTTCCTTCGCCAGCAGTTCACGGCCAGCCAGAAAACTTTCCTTGTCGCTGATCGCGTAAGCCTTTTTCACCCGGGTGAAGTCGCTGATCGGCGGCAAGAAATCTTCGCCGATCCCTTCCACCATCCAGCTCGCGGATTTCTCGCTGAGGACGCCGTCGTTGATGTATTCGGCAAGGATCGAACCGACCGGATCGGCCAATACGAGTTCGACGTGCGGCGCGGCCTTGGCGAAGAATCGCGACAAGCCGCTCATTGTTCCCGAACTGCCGCAACCGAACACGATTGCGTCCATCTTGCCGTCCATCTGTTCCCAGATTTCCGGGCCGGTCACTTCCTCGTGCGCGCGCGGGTTGTCGGGATTTCCGAACTGGTTGATGAAGTACGCACCGGGCATTTCGCTGGCAATCTTCGCGGCCAGATCCTGGTAATACTCGGGATGACCCTTGGCAACATCCGAACGTGTCAGCACCACTTCGGCGCCCATCGCCTTGAGGTTGAAGATCTTCTCGCGGCTCATCTTGTCGGGCACGACCAGCACGAGTTTGTAGCCCTTCTGCTGCGCCACCAGCGCCAAGCCGATGCCGGTATTGCCAGCGGTGCCTTCGACCAGGGTGTCGCCGGGTTTGATCTTTCCGGCTTTCTCGGCGGCGCCGATCATCGACATGCCGATGCGATCCTTGATCGAGCCGCCGGGATTCTGCGATTCAAGCTTCAGGAACAATTCGCAGCAGCCGGTGTCGAGTTGGCGCGCACGCACGATGGGCGTTTCGCCGATGAGTTCGAGGACGCTGTCGTGAATCGTCATGGCAGGGCAGCACTGGGGCCGCGATGGGCCGGACAGCGCATTCTAGCAGGCGCTGTGCGTGCGGTCGGGTGTTGCGCGAAACCGGCAAATGAAAGCGGGCGACGACAGCCGACGAGGATGGCCATCGCCGCCCACTGGGTTGACTGGTTAATGCGTCTTGGCTTTGAACAAGTGGGTCAACCGATCCTTGGCATGCAGCTTTTCGCGCTTCATCTGCGCGAGGGTTGTGTCATCGAGTGGCAGCACGCCGAGCTCGGCGTCGAGTACCTGTTTGTCCAATTCGCGATGGCGATGGTAGAGCTGGCGGAATTCGATATCGGATTTCAGCAGTGCGTCGAGTTCATCGCGCGATTGACCTTCGAACATGGCGTTTGACCTCCCTCTGTGTCGAAAAATCTGTCAACGAGAATTTCCGTGGCCTGAAAATACGAACGCCCCACTCAATGACGATGCGGGGCGTTGCTGTTTGCGGTTTGGCACTGCGAACGATCACTTGGGATTGCACCGCGCATCTGGATGCTCCAGACGCCGTGCCCCTCCGGAAAATTGACTGCACTCATGGGCCTGATCCGCTCAATCCATGCATTGGAGTATGCATGGGGATATGACGCTACTCCTGCCGGGCAGCCGCCGCAAGCCACGCTGCAAACCCTTGAATGCAACGGTTTTTGCGTCTCAATAAGCTTGATACATGTGGATTCGACGGCTCCACGGATGCCGGTGGTTTGAACACAACTATTTGATCAATCAATTATTTTTGGCGCTTAGTACAACCACTTCAACACGGTTGTTGCGCGCACGGCCATTGGCAGTGGCGTTCGTGGCCAATGGTTGTTCGGCGCCAAGGCCGATCGCTTGCAGCCGGCCTGCCGCGACGCCTGCTGCACGCAATACCGTCCTGACAGCATCTGCGCGCTGTTGCGACAGCCTCAAGTTGGCCTGGGCATTGCCTCGATTGTCGGTATGGCCTTCGATCCGGACTGTCGCACCAGGGTTGGCCTGCACGAAACCAACCAATGCCTTGGTCTTGGCTTGCACTTGTGCATCACGGCGCAGCCGCGCCTGATCCGGCACAAAAGCGGAGCCGGACAGCGTCATCGACGGCCCGCGTGGATCGCCGGTGGTTGGTGCTGGCGATGGCGGCGCAGGCAAAGATGCGCTCCCGGCGATGAGTGCGGCTTCCTGTTGCGCCAGCGCCGCTTCCTTGGCGCGCGCCTGGGCAAGTGCCTGGGCCTGGTCGGATTCATCGCCGGCGATCGCCGCTTCCTGTTGCAGTTGCGCCTGGCGCTCGGCTTCGGCGCGCTGTGCCTCTTCTTCGCGTGCATTGTTCTGCAGCCGCAGCCGCTCGGCTTCCTGCCGCGCGCGATCAGCATCACGGCGGCTGGCTTCAAGCAGGATCCGGTCGTGTTCGCGATCGAGTTGCTGCAGTTGGCGTTCTGCGAGGTCGGCCTGCGCGGCGAGCTGCGCCGCGGCAACGCGGCGTTCCGCGATGTACAGTGCCGTTGCGCGATCGCGCGGATGCGCCGCGGCCGCAGCAAGATCATCAAGCGCCTGGTGCGCCTTGAGTCGGTCAACACCGCCGAGCTGGCCCAGTGAAGGGTCCGCGTCAAGCTGTGCGATCTGGCCGGACAAGCGCAGGTAATCCGAATCCGGCGGCGCGCCGCCTGCCAGAACCGCAGCTGGCGCGATCATCAACAACAAGATCCACAGCAACGAGCGGCTCATTGCGATTGCTCCTGGCCAAGCAGCTTCTGGCTGAGCGCGGCGTTGTCCTCGGTTTTCGCAGCCACGGCCGACTGCGCTGCCAGTGCGCGTCCCTTGGCGCCTGCCAGGTCAGCATCTGCCTGCGCTTTCGCTGCGAGCTGCCGCGCCTTGGCATAATCCTGCTGCGCCATCGCAGCTTGTGCGGCCGCCAATTCATTGCGTGCCGCAGCCAGCTCGTCGGCCGCATAGCGCTGGCCATCCGGCGTGGCAGCCACGACAATTGCCGTATCGACGGCATCGATTTCTGCCGTCGGTGGCGGCATGCTGGCGCAACCTGCCAGCCCGACGAGCAAACAGGCTGCTGCAGCGGTACGATGGATTTTTCGTCGCGTTGGTGTCATAACAAATCCACGGGGACCCTGGCCATCGCGGCTATTGTCCAAAGCTGGCTGTGCACTTGCAACGGCCGCGACGCACTGCATTCGAACTAGGGAACCGGTCATGGACATCGAGTATTTCCTGAAACTGATGGCGGAGAAAAACGCCTCGGACCTCTTCCTGACGACCGGCGCGCCGGTCAACATGAAGGTAGAGGGTAATCTATTCGCACTCGGCAACACCGGATTACCGCCGGGCCTGGTCAAGAAAATCGCCTACGCGATGATGGATGAACAACAGGCGGCGACGTTCGAGCGCGAGCTCGAGATGAACATGGCGGTCGCAATTACCGACGCCGGGCGCTTCCGCGTGAACGTGTTCAAGCAGCGCGGTGAAGTCGGCATGGTCATCCGCGCGATCAAAAGCGTCATCCCCAGCATCGAAGACCTCAAGCTGCCCTCGATCATCAAGGACATCGTGATGGAACCGCGCGGCTTGGTGCTGCTGGTCGGCTCCACCGGATCGGGCAAGTCCACCACGCTGGCGTCGATGATCGACCATCGCAACTCCAACATCACCGGTCACATCCTCACCATCGAGGACCCGATCGAATTCCTGCACCGTCACAAGAAATCCATCGTCAACCAGCGCGAAGTCGGCCTCGACACGCATGCCTTCCACAACGCGCTGAAGAACGCGATGCGCGAAGCGCCCGACCTGATCCTGATCGGCGAAATCCTCGATGCGACCACAATGGAAGCGGCGATCGCATTCGCGGAAACCGGCCACCTGTGCCTGGCCACCTTGCACTCCAACAATGCCGACCAGACCCTCGAACGCATCCTCAACTTCTTCCCCGAGGGGATGCACAAGAACGTGCTGATGAACCTTTCGCTGAACCTCAAGGCAGTCATCAGCCAACGACTTGTCATCGGAATGGATGGCAAGCGCCTGCCTGCCAGCGAGATCCTGATCAACACACCGATGATCCGCGATTTGATCCGCCGTGGCGAAATCCACCAGATCAAGCAGGCAATGGAAGAGTCGCTGGAAGAAGGCATGCACAGCTTCGACCAGTCCCTGTTCAAGATGTACAAGGATGGCAAGGCAGAGCTCGAGGAAGTGCTGCGCAAGGCCGATTCACGCGATGGCCTGGCCCTCAAGGTACGCTTGACCGAAGGCGCAACCGGCGAACACGATCCCTACGCAGATGTGTTTGAAGCCAGCCCGACGATCACCAACAGCGGCATGTTCTAGCCAGCCGCCGACACCACTCAACTAGCAGTCGGCGCATCCGGCTGCAAGTCCGGGCGCGCCGCGTTGAACGCAGGTAATTTCATGCAAGCATCGTTGATGCGGCGGATGGTCGGAAAGCTCTCCAGGTCCACGCTGAAACGGCGCGCGTTGTAAACCTGCGGTATCAGGCAGCAATCCGGCAGTCCCGGCAGTTCGCCGTCGCAATACGTGCCGGTGGAATGGTGTTCGGCCAGCATGCTTTCCACCGCACCGAGTCCTTCGCGAATCCAGTGGCGCACCCATTCGTCGCGTTCAGGCAACGGCACACCCCACTCGCGGTCGAAATACTGCAAGACCCGCAAGTTGGCGAGCGGATGGACGTCGCAGGCGATGACTTGCGCAATTGCGC
>JBDSVN010000071.1:0-5586 GCA_039927175.1 Lysobacteraceae bacterium
ATCTTGAACACGCGTTCCTCGGCCTTGTCGAGGACGTCCTTGATCGCGACGTTACCGGGTTGGAAACCGTCGTTGACGATTTCGGTGCCGGCATCGATCAGCCGTCGCAACACCGATTTCTCGCGCACGATCGCTGCATAAGCACCGATGTTGGCTGCGCTCGGCGTGGTGCTGGCCAGCTCGATCAGGTAGGCGCTGCCGCCGATCTGGTCGGCAAGCCCGCTGTTGTCGAACCATTCGCCGAGGGTGACCACGTCGAACGGCTTGTTCCTGTTGGACAACTCGCAGATCGCCCGATAGATCAGTCGATGATCGCGGCGATAGAAGTCGTCCTCGTCGAGATGGTCGACGACGTGGTCGAGCGTGTCCGGCGCCAGCATCAACCCGCCGAGCACGGCCTGTTCGGCATCCACCGATTGCGGCGGCACGCGCAATGCCTCGATGCGGTGATCGCCGCGATCGTCGGGTTTGCGCGCATCGGAATACGGGCTGGAACGTGCGGCCATGGGGTTCTCGCGCGAGAGTTGCGGGTGATGGAGCGACAGGCGATGGATCGTGTCGGTCATCGTAACGACCTTCGGCGCGATGCGTTGCAGATAAGTCTGTGGATAACAGGTGCGCATCTCATCGCGCGAGACAGGGCAACGCTCGCAGCGAAAATTTTATTTTTGCGAGGCCGACCGCTCTTGCGCGCCCGGCAACTGCTCCATGCGTTGCTCTACCTCCGGCATCCCTGCCGTCGCCTGCGATGTGCATGGATGCACGAGTGTCGGGCGAAGGCAGGACGCCAGGAGCCGACCGATCGCGGCATTCGCACATCCGTGTGCATCAAAAACGACGACGGACGCCGAAGCGCCCGTCGAAGAAATAGCCGAGGCTGGAAGCTTACGCTTCAGGCACCACGATCACCTTGACCACGGTTTCGACATCGGCATGCAGGTGCACGTGGATGTCGAACTCGCCGGTGCGGCGCAGCGGGCCTTCGCCCATCACGACTTCGCTCTTGTTGAGCGGAAAGCCGGCGGCGGTGAACGCCTCGGCGATATCGCGCGGGCTGACCGAACCGTACAGCTTGCCTTCGGTGGAGGCATTCGCCTTGAGCGTGACACTCGCGCCTTCGAGCCTGGCCTTGCGGGCGTCGGCTGCGGCGTGGATATCGCTGGCTTTGGCTTCGTACTCGGCGCGGCGGGTCTCGAACTCGGCAACATTCTTTGCGGTCGCCGGCACGGCACGGCCGTAGGGGATCAGGAAGTTGCGGCCGTAGCCCGGCTTGACGCTGACCTTGTCGCCAAGGACGCCGAGGTTCACGACTTTCTGCAGAAGAATCAGTTCCATGGTGGTACTCCGTATTCGTTAGCGGCTCAACGTCCGCAACTGGTGGCTGTCCGAATGACTGTAAATAAAGATTAAAACAAAGGCACTGGATCCCCGCCTGCGCGGGGATGACAGGGCAAAATCAATTGCTATGCGAGTCGCAGTACGGGATCAACGCGAGGAAACGCGCGCGCTTGACCGCTGTCTGCAACTGGCGCTGGTAGCGGGCCTTGGTGCCGGTGATGCGGCTCGGCACGATCTTGCCAGTCTCGGTCAGGTACTGGCGAAGAGTATTGAGATCCTTGTAATCGATCTCGGTGATGCCCTCGGCGGTGAACTTGCAGAACTTGCGGCGACGGAAGAATTTGGACATGACTGGATTCCTTGAATGGGGGCTCAGGCTTCAGCGCTGGCGGCGCCGTCATCGACGGACTCATCCCGTTGCGGGCGCTCGCTGCGCTCCGGACGGTCGCCGCGATCACCACGGTCGCCACGATCACCGCGGTCGCCACGGTCGCTCTTCTCGTCCTTCATCTTCATGATGAACGATTGCTCGGTATCCGCGCCTTCGCGTTTGGTCACCAGGTGGCGCAGCACGGCGTCGTTGAAGCGGAAGCCGTCGACCAGTTCGGTCAGCGCCTTCTGGCCACACTCGACGTTGAGCATCACGTAATGGGCCTTGACGAGATTGTTGATCGGATACGCCAGTTGGCGGCGGCCCCAATCCTCAAGGCGATGGATCTGGCCGGCGCCTTCGCCGGTATCGGTCGTGATGAGCGCCTTGTAGCGCTCGATCATCGCTGGAACTTGTTCACTCTGGTCCGGATGGACCATGAACACGATTTCGTAATGACGCATGTCGTTTCCTTGTGGAAGTCGGCTCGACCCATTTCAGAAGGTCCTTGCCGGGGCAGCCCCCCGCCGTAGCAGTGGAGCAAGAATCCGCCATGACGCTGACGGAGCCGCGCATTGTGCCAGCAAAACGGGGCTTCAGGCAAATGTCCTTGCATCGACTTCGTGCGATTGGCTCCTGCTGGATGCAGCGGACGCACTGCGTGCGCTTGCGTACATACACATCTCCCAGCTTGGCCTACAGTCGGATTGTCCGGGGATGATTTTTTCGAAGCATGCTTGATCCATATCAACACAACGCACTAGCAGAAGGAGCAGCTTCCAGATCAGCCAAGCAGGAAGACTCTCCATGCCTGCTGGCTCAGGGAATCTGGTTGAACGGTTGATCGATTACACAAGCAGGCAATGACCCATCGCGACAACAAGGGGAAACGACTGTGATTGTTCGGAATGTAGATCACCGATGCTGCCAACATGGCTGGATGCACAGGCTTTCAAGCTTGATCTCCGCACCACTGTCGCTGGTTGCCGGACTCCTTGTTGCATCCGCGACATTGTGGTCGCCTGCATCCTCTGCCCTTCCCGCCTTCGCGCGCCAGACCGGGCAGAACTGCGTTGCCTGCCATGCCGGCGGACAGTTTCCGGAACTCACCGCATACGGACGTCTGTTCAAGATGACTGGCTACACGATCGGCGAGCATGCGGTGCCGCTATCGGCGATGGCGGTGGTGAGCGATTCGCACGTGTTCAACACCACCAAGAGCGATGACCCCAAGGCCGACTTCCAGAAAAACAACAGTCTGATTTTCGCGACCGCTAGCGTGTTCGTCGCCGGCAAGGTGACCGACAACATCGGGACCTTCCTGCAGATCACCTACGACAACTACGCCGCGCAGTCGGACGATGGCAAGTTCCACGGCCACAGCGGCGCCGACAACATGGATATCCGCTACGCCGATCGCGTCGTCGATGCCAAACACGACTGGATCTGGGGCGTCAGCGCGAACAACAATCCATCGCTGTCCGATCCGTGGAATACCGCTGCGGCCTGGATGCAGTACGTGCCCGTCCCCAGCCCGACCAGCAGCGCCTTCATCGATGGCGCCACGCCTTATCCGGGATTTGCCGCGGGCGGCAACATTTCCGGCATCAATGCTTACGCCTTTTGGAACCAGACCCTGTACATGGAGTTGGGCGGTTATCGCACCGCCAGGGGCCTGACCTCGTTCATGAGTGCCGGCGTACCGAATGCCGAAAAAACCAAGCTGCAGGGAACCAATCCTTACTGGCGCATCGCGCTCAGCCATACATGGGGACCACACAACCTGATGGTCGGCACGTCGGGGATGGTCGCCGATGTCTACGACGATCCGCTGGACACTTCGGATCCAGCCAGCATTCATCATTTCCGCGACATCGGCTTTGATGCGCAGTACCAGTACCAGCTCGATCCCCATGCCGTGACAGCACAAATCGCCTACATCCACGACACCCATCGGGTACCGTCTTTCCTGGCCAATCAACCGGTTGAGGACGTCGATGGCAATCCGCTGCCGAACACCAATGCCGTCGACAAGACCAGCGTTCTGCGCGAGAAGATCAGCTACGTCTACAACGCAAGGTACGGCGGCAGCCTTGCCCACTTCAGCCAGACCGGCACCACCGATTCAGCGTTGTACGACCCGACGCGGGTCTACGGCAACATCTCCGGGAGGCCTGCAATCAGCGGCTGGACCTGGGAAACGTTCTGGATTCCGGTGCAGTACTTGCGCATAGGACTCCAATACACGGCGTACGGCACCTACAACGGCGCTTCACGCAATTACGACGGAATGGGTCGCAATGCCAGCGACAACAATTCCCTGTTCCTCTATTTCTGGGGCGCTTACTGATCGCGCCAGTTGGTTCGAACGGCATGGTGAATGCAACGCGATGACGATTGTTTGGGCAGGCCCACGGTGCAATGCAGCTCATGGAGATCGGAATGAACACAACACGCCTGATTCTGACGGTTCTCTTGGCAGGTCTGGCGAGCGCTTGCACCAACAACGTGGAGCGCTCGCGCGATCTCGGCAATCCGAACGTGTCGGGCGACACCTTAGCGCTGCAGGTCTGCTCGAACTGCCACGGCCGCACCGGTAACAGCGAATCGCCGAACTTTCCCAACCTCGCGACGCAGCAAGAAGCCTACCTGGCCGCGCAATTGCACGAGTTCAAGGGTCACAGCCGCGAAGATCCCGCCGGCTTCGAATACATGTGGGGGCTGAGCCACAACCTCACCGACAAGCAGATCCAGGAGCTGGCCGCACATTTCGCGGCGCAGAAACTCGAGCGGCATGCCATCGAAGGCAAGCCCGAGCGCATCGCAGCAGGCAAGGCGATCTTCACCAGCGGCCTGCCTGATCAGAATGTCACGGCCTGCTCCAGCTGCCATGGCCCCGACGGAATGGGCAACGCCGCATTTCCACGGATTGCCGGACAACATGTCGACTACTTGATCAAGCAGCTGAAGGTCTTCCAGCGAACCAACCAGCGACCGCAGGGGGCAGTGATGAAAACCGTGGCCCATCAACTGACACCGCAGAACATCCAGAACGTCTCCGCCTACCTGCAAGCGCTGCCCAACCAGTAGGCAGCGCCGACAAGCACACCTGAAAGCGCCTATGTCGTCTGAGTAGTGAAGCTCTCGCCGCAGCCGCAAGCATCGGCGGCATTGGGATTCTCGAACACGAACTGCGCGTTGAGGCCCTGCTTCACGAAATCGATCCGCGTGCCTTGGACCATGGGCAGGCTGGCTGCATCGACGATCACCTTGACGCCATCGACATCGAACACAGCGTCGTCGGCATCAGCTTGCTCGGCTAGCTCGATCACATAGCCCCAACCAGAGCAGCCAGTTCGACGCACGCCAAAATGCAGGCCGGCACGGCCAGGGTTGGCGGCCAGATAACTGCGCGCACGTTCCAGCGCGGCGGGAGTCATGGTGATGTTCATGCGGTGATTATACGCGTGGGGTTGGCTATCATGTATGGCTACAACATGCGTTCGGTCGCGAGGTTTGCAAGGTCATGGCGGGAACAACGGCAGAAGTGGTGAGCGTTGCGCAGGCGCTGGATGGAGCCTCGCTCGCTGGCAAGGTCATCAGTGTGCGCGGCTGGGTACGGACGCGGCGCGATTCCAAGGCGGGCCTGTCGTTCGTCAATGTCAGTGACGGCTCGTGCTTCCATCCAATCCAGATTGTCGCTCCAACCGATCTTGCCAATTACGAATCCGAAGTGAAGCGGCTCACCGCTGGCTGTTCGGTGATCGCAACCGGCACGCTCACCGCGTCGCAAGGCCAGGGCCAGGCATTCGAGATCCAGGCCAGCGCGATCCAAGTCGTCGGCTGGGTGGACGATCCGGAAACCTATCCGATCCAAC